>CAYPWI010000561.1:0-1517 GCA_964414395.1 uncultured Ruminococcus sp. | reverse complement strand
CGTAATAATATGGTATAATATATTTAATTATGGCAATATGCGGAAGCTATATATTATTGGACAAGTGAGAAATAATTGCATTGGAGAGACTATATTATGGCAAACGGTAAAATTATCGTATTGGACGGTCTTGACGGCTGCGGAAAATCCACTCAGCTCGACCTTGCGGTGGGCTATCTCAAAGAGCTCGGGGTAAACTGCCGCAAGATCAGTTTTCCGAATTATGACACGGTCAGCGGGCAGCTTGTAGAAAGTTATCTGCGCGGCGATATTTCCTGCGATGACCGAAACGGAGCTTATGGCGCGTCGGCGATGTACGCTATTGACAGATATGTAAGCTATGTCACTGATTGGAAGCGCTTCTACGAGTCGGGCGGCGTGGTCATTGCGGGACGCTATACCACTTCCAACGCGATATATCAGCTGACAAAAGTCCCCGAGGAAGAACGCGGCGAGTATCTGAATTGGCTGTTCGACTTTGAGTATAACAAACTCGGCATACCCAAGCCCGATATGGTGCTGTATCTGGATATGCCCGTCGAGGTGTCTCAGCATCTGATAGAAGAGCGGTATCTGGGAGATGAATCCAAGAAAGACATTCACGAAAGAAATGTGAAGTTTTTGCGTGATTGCCGAGAAAACGCGCTTACAGTCGCCGAACGGTATAATTGGGACATTATCGACTGCGCGGAAGACGGTCATCCGCTGCCTATCGAGGATATCTATCTCGAAATTTGTGCTTATCTGAGGGTGTTGCTTTTTAATGAGCGTTTTAAAATTTAAAAGAATAGAATTGTCCGACAAGCAGCGGATAAAGGAACTGCTGGAAAAGTCGGATCTCCGCGGCTGCGAGTACACGTTCGGGAACAACTTCGTTTGGCGCGGCATCTACAACATTGAGATCTGCTTTGCCGAGGATCTTTATTTCTGCAAGAACGGAACGGGGAAGAACACAAGGTTTCTCTATCCCGCGGGCGGCGGGGATATGCGCACGGCGATCTCATTGATGAAGGAATACTGCGATGAGATCGGTATTCCTTTAAGATTTACCGCCAATAAAGACATAACCGAGAAAATACGCGCCGAATATCCCGACGCGAAGATAACGCTTGACCGCGACATTTGCGATTATGTGTATCTTGCCGAAGATCTTGCGGAACTGAAAGGAAAAAAATTCCACGCCAAGCGCAACCATCTCAACCGCTTTTATGAAAACGATTGGAGCTTCGAGCCGCTTACCGCCGATAATCTTGAGGAGTGCCGCGCCATGAACAAGCTCTGGCGTGCCGAGAACGTCGACAAGTGCAGTCTTTCCGATGAGACCGAGAGCAAGCTGGACGAGCTGTGTATCGTGGAGTGTTCGTTCAAGCATTATGACAGCCTTGATTACACGGGCGGAGTTCTTCGAGTGAACGGCGAGGTACAGGCGTTCACGTTCGGGGAGCCTTCCTCGAAGGACTGCTTTGTGGTTCATGTGGAAAAGGCGCTGAGAAACTATCAGGGCGCGTATACCGCGG
>CAYPWI010000560.1:0-1519 GCA_964414395.1 uncultured Ruminococcus sp. | reverse complement strand
GGCAGCTCGAGGAAATTTCGGGGATCGCCTTGCTCAAAGCGATAATGACCGCCATTCGCGCGTCGTGCGTCAAGCGTTCCTCGGAATAGCGGTTGCATAGGATTATGGCGTAATCTATAGCCAGCGCCAATTGCAATACCACCGCGATGGAGTTCGAGACGAAGGAGATCTCGCCCAAAAGGAAATTCGTGCCCATATTCAGCAGCGCAGCCATACCGAACGTTATCAGCATTACGGGCACTTCCATATAGGTTTTTGAAGTGAATAAAAGTACCGCGATAACGATCACGAGCACTATCACAACGACCGACTGCATCTCGACCGCTATAGCGTCCGCCTGATTTGATCCCACTTCGCTGGAAATATATGTATCATAGGGCGCTACAAGCTCTTTCAGCTCGTTCATGGCGGACTTTGCGATCTCGTCCTCAGCCTCGCCCTTGAACGTCACGGAGATCATAGCCGCACCGTTGTGATAGTGCGCGTCTGTCCGATCGATCACCGCCTCGGAAACGCCCTCGATCTCCGACATTTTCTCCGCGAGATCCTCGGCGGTCTCGTAGGTGATATTGTCGATCATCACGTTCGCCGAGCCGTAGGTTATAAACTGATCGTTCATCAGCGTCAATCCGCGCTTGGTCTCGGTGGTCTCGGGCAGATACGACGTTATGTCGTTATTGACCTGTGTCCACGTCATACCGAACACGCAGAACACCGCCGCCAGAATAAAAAACAGGAAAAAGCCCTTGCGCTTATCGACGATAAGCTCGGCGGCTTTCATCACAAAACTTTTCTTCTCTTTTTCCTCACTCAAGAAAAACACCCCTATTTAAACAGAAACTTCAAAAACGCGGTTCACTCGCTGCGTAAGCGGCGTTTTGAAATTTCATCATTCTACGGTAAGCTGCTCTTTTTACAAAAACGCATACTGCTGACTTTGCAGCAAATCGCGGCACAGTCTTCTGATTATCAGATATTATATCACAAACGAGCAAAAAAGTCAACGATGAATTATCGATGATTTTAGAATACAGTCGCTTATTCGACGGTTCTAAAATTTTAACTTATATTTACCCGAATGTGTAGAGAAAACGCGGAACAGGAGCGCTCCGCGTTTTCTGAAAATATCACTTCGCCGTCATTTCGTTGATAAGCTCCTTGAGCCGTGCTACGGCGTTTTCGGGGTTCAGCTTCTCGGACAGCTTCTTGTCGCGCGAGGAAAGCTCGTAAACGCCCTCGTCGAGGTTTCTCGGGCTTACCACCACTCTCAGCGGAACGCCCAGCAGATCAGCATCGGAGAACATCACGCCCGCGCGAACGTTTCTGTCGTCGTAGATGACCTCCACGCCCGCGTTTTGCAGATCCTCATAGAGCTTGTCGGCAGCCGCCTTGACGCGCTCGTCATCGGGGCGAACCGCGCACAGATGCACCTGCCACGGCGCTATCGCCATAGGCCAGATAGGACCATAGTCGTCATGCGACGCCTCGCAGACCGATGCCGCATGTCTCCCCACGCCTA
>CAYPWI010000559.1:0-1524 GCA_964414395.1 uncultured Ruminococcus sp. | reverse complement strand
TTGGTAAGTAATTAGTTTACTTGAGGGATAGATATGAAAGATTATATTATACTTCATGGTCAATTTAAAGACTTTGTAAATTATAATGCACTTATTGGTGCACAAGCTAATACAGTTAGTTACTTTGTAAACCCATGTCATAAGATTATATCTTCAAAAAAGAAATATGGGAAAAAATCAGTTAAAAAAAGAGAAAGAAAAAATAATTCGTAATATAACTAGGAAAAGGGCGGTGCTTTTTTGTGAGATCCCGTGAGTTTTTAACGCTTTTAACAGAGTTTTCAACAAATTGTAATTTTTTCGCCGAATAAAGTTCGGCTTTGGATCGGGAATTCATAAAAATGATCGACCCCCGACAAAAAAGTCGGGGGTCGAGGAAGGACCTTAAAAATCGGCTCAGCTGTCGGAATTCTTGTTATCCGAGACCGCTGTCGGCAAGAAGTCATATAACTCGTTGTAATTTTCAAGCTCCGTCTCGCCTTCCGTCGCGGTCGGGATAAGCCCCGTGCAGTCCGTGCCGCTGGAGGATCTCATAAGAAAATCCGAAAGCGTGTCATCGCCGGTGTTTTCTTCCGGTTTGGGAAATGGGTACATAGCGTTCAGCTCCTTATTTAATAGTACAGATATCGGTTCCTTGTAAAAAGACGTTTCCGCGGAAATATTAAGATGTAAGCGGAGATCTCCCGCGGATGCCGTAAAATTATTATCCGGTTTTTCTTCTCGGATATGCCGAAAAGAAAAAATTACCTTAAGCGCGGCAAAATCTGTTGACAAATTCTTGATATTGTAGTATAATATATCTTGTATATTTATATTTTGCCCGCAATGAAAGAAAGGAAACATAAATGGGAATAATCAAATCTATCTTCGGAACCTACTCTTCAAGAGAACTCAAGCGTATCGAACCGATAAAGCAGGCTGTTCTCGACTTGGAGCCTAAATATCAGGCAATGACCGACAAGGAGCTCAAATCCCAGACGGGTATCCTTAAAGAGCGCCTCGCGAACGGCGAAACGCTCGACGACATTCTCCCCGACGCGTTTGCCGCCTGCCGTGAGGCTTCCTCGAGAGTTATCGGAATAAAGCACTATCCCGTGCAGATCATCGGCGGCATCGTCCTCCACCAGGGGCGTATCGCCGAGATGAGAACGGGCGAAGGCAAGACCTTCGTGGCGACGCTCCCCGCGTACCTCAACGCGCTCACGGGCAAGGGCGTTCACATCGTTACGGTAAACGACTACCTCGCCAAGCGCGACAGCGAGTGGATGTCCAAGGTACACCGCTTTATGGGGCTCACCGTGGGACTTATCACTCACGAGTTGGACAACGATCAGCGCCGCGCGGCTTACAACTGCGATATAACCTACGCTACAAATAACGAGCTGGGCTTCGACTATCTGCGCGATAATATGTGCATCTTCAAGAAGGATCTCGTTCAGCGCGATCCGAATTTCGCGATCGTCGACGAGGTGGACTCCATCCTTATAGACGAGGCGAGTACGCCGCTTATCATCTCGGGTCTGG
>CAYPWI010000558.1:0-1526 GCA_964414395.1 uncultured Ruminococcus sp. | reverse complement strand
AATGATCACAAAAACCCCTTCTTTTGTTTTCATAAAATATTCTGTATTTCCGCTTTATATTTATGTCCCGCGGAAAACGATACAGTAATATTATAAACCAAATTTTCCCGAATGTCAAGAGAACACAGACATTTATGTTATCATCATACAGTCTCCGAACGAGAAGAACCTGTATCGCTCCTCAATGGCGGTCTTATACGCCGCGAGGGTCTTCTCCCGCCCGAGGAACGCGCTGACGAGCATAATAAGCGTGCTTTCGGGAAGGTGAAAGTTCGTTATAAGCCCGTCTATGCACTTGAATTCATAGCCCGGGTAAATGAAAATGCTCGTATCGTCGATCATCTTTCCGGTCTGGGCGGCGCTCTCCAGCGTTCTGCATGAGGTCGTCCCGACGGAGATGACCCGCCCGCCGCGCGCCTTACAAGCCTTTATCTTCTCGGCGGTCTCTTCGGGTATGGAATAATGCTCCGTGTGCATTTTATGTTGAAGGATATCGTCCTCCTTGACGGGGCGGAATGTTCCCAGCCCCACGTGAAGCGTCACGAACGCCGTATCCACGCCCATTTCCCGCGCATCGGAAATCTCCTTTTCCGTAAAATGCAGCCCAGCCGTCGGAGCCGCCGCGGAACCCGTCTCGCGGCAGTATATCGTGTTGTAGCGGTCTTTATCCTTGAGCTTTTCGGTGATATACGGCGGCAGCGGCATCTGACCTATCCTGTCAAGAATATCGTAGAACTCGCCGCTGTAAGAAAAGCGGACTTTTCTGTTGCCGCCCTCGAGAGTATCGAGTATCTCAGCCGATAATCCCTCGGGGAAATCGACGACAACGCCCGGCTTTAACCGCCGCCCGGGGCGCACCAGGGTCTCCCACTCGTCGAGACCCAGCCTTTTGAGCAGCAGCAGCTCGCAGGGAACGCCCGTCTCGCGCTTCGTCCCGAAAATACGCGCGGGAAAGACCTTGCTGTCATTCATTACCAGCAGATCACCCTTTTTGAGATATCTGCATATATTAAAAAAGCGGTCGTGGATGATATCTCCGCTTTTGCGGTCTATTTTCATCAGCCGCGAGCTGTCGCGCGGTTCCGCGGGTGTCTGCGCGATGAGTTCCTCGGGCAGGTCATAATAAAAATCACTTTTAAGCATCTTTTTTCTCCTGTTTCGTTTATAAAACACATATATGTATTATACCATATTTTCCCCGCTTTGTCAATCGTTCAAAACGATTTTCGGTCTGAATTAAGACCTTTCCGTTTTGCCTCTTACTTCTTACCTCTGACCTTCTTACAGCTAAAATGTACAAAATAAACCGCCCGAATATATACAATTTCTCCGAAAAAATAAAGCAAACATATTGACAAAATATAAAGAACGTGATACAATATATGTGATTGATAGAGGCGCGGGGTTGAAGAGTAGCGCGGCGGGCGTTTCGGAGCGGCGGCTTCGGGGCGCAGAATATCGGAAAGCCGCAGCGTGAAAGGCAATTTCGCCGAGGAGTGCGCGTACCGAAGCGCGCATATCCGGTT
>CAYPWI010000557.1:0-1540 GCA_964414395.1 uncultured Ruminococcus sp. | reverse complement strand
CAGAAATAGGTAACGTGACCGTACTTCTGCGTTTCCGATACCGCGTACTGACGCAGCCCCGCCTTTACGAGAACTTCCGAGAGCGTGTCGTGGATCTCGGGCGGGTTTACAAGATACCGCGCGGGGAGCTTCAGGTCGCCGTCATACTGGAGCATACCCGCGTAGCAAACATCGAGCTTCTTTCCTCTGTTGAAGTGCGTGAAGTCGTCCATATCGAACGCCATAGACAGCTCGATGGCGCGGTCGCCGCGGAAGTTGTAGAGCACCACGCTGTCGCCGTCAACGATCTTGCCGACGGGAGCGCCGTTCTCCGCGATAACGAAGCCGGGAAGGTTCTGGTCGTCCGCCTTGCCGAGCTCCTTGCGGTAGGTCTCGACAGCCTCGGCAGCGCTCGCGAACTGTCTGCCCTCGCCCTTTACGTGGATATTCCAGCCGCGTTCAACCATTGCCCAGTCAGCTTGATAGCGATCCATAGTAATAGTCATACGACCGCCGCCGCTCGCGATCTTGCCGTCGAACGAAGCGTCGTTCAGCTCATTCAGAACGTCCTCGAGCTGTTTGATATAGATAAGCGCGGAATCGGACGGAACATCACGCCCGTCCAGCAGAACATGAACGCGCGCCTTTTTAACGCCCTCAGCCTTCGCCTTTCTCAGCATATTGAACAGGTGGGAAATGTTGGAGTGAACGTTGCCGTCCGACAACAGCCCGATAAAGTGCAAGGTGCTGTCCTTTGCCTTGACGTTGCCGACGATCTCTTTCCACGCGGAAGACTCGTACATCTTACCGCTCTCTATGCTCTCGTTCACGAGCTTCGCGCCCTGGGAATAGATCTGACCGCAGCCCAGAGCGTTATGTCCGACCTCGGAGTTTCCCATGTCGTCGTCCGTGGGAAGACCCACAGCCCCGCCGTGCGCCTTTAAGCGCGTGTTCGGGCAATTGGCGAGAAGCCAATCCAGAGTAGGCGTGTTCGCCTCGGAAACAGCGTCGCCAAGCCCCGTCTTGGAGAAGCCCACGCCGTCCATTACTACTAATAATACAGGTTTTACTGTCATTGGTATTACCTTCTTTCAAATCAAATTTAGTTGTCATTCTTCGTCTTTAGGGAGCTCAAGAGGCAGGAGTTTCAACCTGATACGTTCCATTTGCTTCTTGATCGCCTTGACGACCTCTTGAGCATTTTCTTTCTTTGCCAATACAAGAAGCTCTTGCAGCATATAGTAATCATCTATAAGTTTGGCATTAAATTGCTTATCGGTATCACCCATTCTGTAACCCTCCTATTATATCCAATCGCCGATCGTCAGTCTTCGTCCTCACGTTCAAGATCGGCAAACAATTCTTCGACACTGTGATAGCTTTTGTATCTCTCGGGATGTCTTTCCATATACCTCATCTCGGCGAGAAGCAAAAGCGTTTCATCATCGGCAGGCTCGGAAAGATTAAGCCCGCCGAAAGCCCTGATAAACTCTATCAGTTGTTCTCGCGTCAACCCCTCGAAAATGTCAAGCGCCATGTCTCTTACGTCTTTCAGGTTATA
>CAYPWI010000556.1:0-1547 GCA_964414395.1 uncultured Ruminococcus sp. | reverse complement strand
TTAAATTTGTCAATGTCGCCAAACACGGGGGGGGGGGTGCCGGGGGTCCGCCACGGGAGCCCGTTACGCCGGGTCGCTTGGCTAGCAAAGTTCGCGAAGCGGACTTTGCGCTTCGCGAATTGCTTTTAAAATAAGGGGTCAAAATGAGGTTTTTATCAACAGTGTGCATTGCCGCGGTCTGTATGGGGCTTTTCAAAATGCTGATCCCCGAAAACAAGTTCAAGAAGCAGCTTTCGGCGCTCGTTGCCTGTGTGTTTCTTCTTACGGGGATAACGGCGGCGAGCGGCGCGGAAATAGATCTCGATGAGGATAAGTTCGATCTCGGGGTAAATACGGATTATATAAGCTTCTCAAATCGGGTGAACGAGGAGCTAAAAAAGAAGATATGCGACGAGATGCGCGATAAGATACGCGCGGTCTTGAGTGAGCAGGAAATTTATCCCGAGGAAATTCACATCATCGTTAATATTTCCGGGTTGTACAGCATAGATATTACACAGGTGGAGCTAGTCTTTCGCGCGGAAGAACAAGCGGCGGCAGAAGCGGCGGCGGAGCTTCTTTCGCGCGAGCTTCCCGAAGAGATAACAATAAAAACGATCGTGAAATGAGGAATGTCATATGGCAGTCATCGAGCGGCTGAAAGCCCTCGCGGAGAGCGACAAGGGGCGCAGAATAATTATCGGCGCGGCGGTTGCGCTGATGCTTTTGCTGCTTCTGAGCACGGTTTCCTGCAATGGCGGCGGCAGTTCCTCGGAGAAAAAACAGACGACGGTCGTGACGGATGATCTCTCGGCGCTGGAAAAGGATCTTGAGCGGCGGCTCGAGCAGCTTCTGTCCGAAATAGACGGCGTAGGAAAGGTGAGCGTTATGGTGACGCTGGATACGTCCTCAAGGATGGTCTACGACAAGAACGTCAGGACGGACGGCGCTCTGGAAAGTACCCCCGAGGGCTTTTCGGAGACTCACGAAAAGCAGACGGAGGTGGTTCTTGCGGGCAGCTCAAAGGAGCCGCTGCAAATAGGCACGGTCCAGCCGCAGGTGCGGGGCGCGGCGGTGGTCTGTTCGGGAGCGTCCGATCCCGTAATTCAAGAGCGTGTCGCGAATGTCGTGGCAAAGGCGCTCAATATCGGTATTTCGCGGGTCTATGTCACCTGCTAAAATTTATAAGGAGAGGTTTATATTATGAAAAGACTTAATCTCATCATCGGCAAAAAGCAGATCGTCATCGCGTCGCTGACCGTATTGCTGGGCGCGGCGGTGGCGGTGAATTTCGCTCTTTCAAGCGGAAAGAAAAACGTAGTTGAGCAGACCGCGCCCGTCAGCGGTTCGGGGAATTACGGCGACGCGGCTTACGTCTCGAACACCGCTTCGGGAAGCGACGCGTATTTCGCGAAGGCGCGCCTCGACAAGCAGCAGTCCCGCGACGAGGCGGCGCAGGTGCTGGCGGCAATGTACAACGGCGGCGATATGACTCCCGACGAGCTGAGCGCCGTCTCGGCGAACGCCAAGGATCTCAGCGACACCAT
The DNA here is from genome assembly GCA_964414395.1 of uncultured Ruminococcus sp. Taxonomy (GTDB): domain Bacteria; phylum Bacillota; class Clostridia; order Oscillospirales; family Ruminococcaceae; genus CAG-115. Next base: position 21 of record CAYPWI010000556.1, on the reverse strand, counting down.
AGAGAGCGAGGGCAGGATAGA
>CAYPWI010000555.1:0-1551 GCA_964414395.1 uncultured Ruminococcus sp. | reverse complement strand
TTTTATTATAATACCATTGCATAAATTGTGTCAAGTATTATTATACAACATCAAAGTCCACGGACTTATAGGCAGAAACGGAAGCGGCTAGACCATGCTGATGTAGTGCATATGCGGCATAGTGCCATATAAAGTTGGAGAAATTCGCGTGAATGACAAGGTCATCGGAAAAGACGTTGACATTCCCTCAAATGTCGGAGTGATAATCGAAACGCCGGGTTTTCTTCCGAATTATTCCGGCTACAACAACTTGAAATTCCTAGCAAAAATACGAAACAAGATAGGTAAGGACGAGATAAGAACCGCCATCAAAAGCGTTGGCTTAGATCCCGATGATAAAAAACACGTTGGGAAATACTCGCTCGGTATGCGCCAGCGCCTGGGACTTGCTCAGGCGATAATGGAAGATCCGGAAATGCTTATCCTAGACGAGCCGATGAACGGTCTCGACAAGGACGGCGTAAAGGATATGCGGCAGTATCTTCTTGATCTGAAAGAACAGGGTAAGACGATACTTATCGCGTCGCACTCTGCCGAGGACATTGACGTGCTGTGCGATACTGTCTGCGAGATGGATAAGGGTATTCTGACTATGATAAGATAATGACATTGAAGGCACTTTTATTATTGGCTGTTTATCATTCGCGTTGTACAAAGATCCCCCGTGCAAAACACGAGGGATCTTCCTACATCCGGAGGAGGTGAACGGGATCAAACGGTTTTTAAATAATTTCTTCGTAATTTCAGCAAAGATCATTGACTTTTGCACAGTTTTGGGATATAATATATAATGAGAAGCTAGACGTGATCAACAGATCATATTACGTGAGAATACATAAAACACACAGTAACATTCCACCGGTCGGAATATCGGCGGTCGTTCAAGACTATGAAAAGTTAATGATCTCAGATATGATGCGCGATGATCTGAGAATCGTGAATAATGGAGAATTGGAATGAATGACATCAAGGCAAAAGCAGAAAAAGCACTTCACAGCTTTATAGGCGAGGGAAAAGACTTTCGCCCGGGACAGTTTGAGGCGATAGAAGCGACGCTTACCAATAAGCGTACTTTAGTCGTTCAGCGGACAGGCTGGGGGAAGAGTATGGTATACTTTGTCTGTACTAAGCTGCTCCGTGACGAGGAAAACGGTGTGACGCTGATAATCAGCCCACTCCTTGCGCTTATGAGTAATCAGATAGCCGCAGCCGAAAAAGCGGGACTGAAATGTGATGCTCTTAACAGCCTCAAGACAGATGAAGAGAAGATCGATTTAATTGAAAAGATGAAGAACAGTGAAATGGATATGGTTTTCACCACCCCTGAAACTTTATTCTCGGAACTTGTTCAGGCGGCTCTTCCGCAAATAAAGATCGGTCTTTTTGTTGTTGATGAAGCACATTGTATTTCGGATTGGGGACACGATTTTCGTTTGGATTACTGCCGCATAAAAAAGCTGATCAACAGGATGCCGGGCAGCGTCCCGCTCCTTGCGACCACTGCTACCGCGAATGACCGCGTTATTGCCGATCTTGAGGAGCAGCTTGGCG
>CAYPWI010000554.1:0-1557 GCA_964414395.1 uncultured Ruminococcus sp. | reverse complement strand
CTCCCCGAACCGCGTGGCATTACCCTGCCAAGGGTAAAAACATATTGACGGCTTGTAAACGATCCAAAGAGAAATTGTGAAGAACATTTTTATGTTCATTTATGTTCTTAATTATAGCACAAATTTTCTCATTTGTCAAGCAAAGGCAAAAAACAATTGACAATCTTTAAAAATAGTGGTATAATAAAAACAGTGTAATGTTGTTTTGAGAACGGCGCGTGTTTTCCCTCGCGGGAAGAGCAGCCCGCGCTGTAATGACATCGCATTTTCAGCAACAATATCAAGGACGGATAAGCCGTTTTTGATACGAATGGGAGGCAAAATTATGTCCGACACACCTTTAAATCCGTTTGACGACGCGGAAGAGATCGCGAAGAAATCAATGGTGCTGTTTTTTCTCATCGACTGCTCGGGTAGTATGGGCGGCAGCAAGATAGGCACAGTCAATTCCGTTATGGAAGAGCTTATTCCCGAGATACGCGGGATAGGCGGCGCGGACGCCGATATCAAGGTAGCCGTTCTGAAATTCTCGGGCGGCAGCGAGTGGATGTACAGCGAACCTATCTCCGTCGATGAGTTCGAGTGGAAGCCGCTTGACGCGGAGAACGTCACCGACCTCGGCAGCGCGTTCACCGAGCTTTCTTCTAAGCTTTCGAGAAATTCCTTTATGAGCTCTCCGTCGCTGTCCTTCGCGCCCGTAATGATCCTTATGTCCGACGGTTATCCTACCGATAACTTCGAGAAGGGTCTCGAGGAGCTGCGCCGCAACCGCTGGTATTCGGCGGGCATCAAGGCGGCTGTAGCCATTGGCGAGGACGCGGATCTCGATATTCTCGCGCGCTTTACGGGAAATCCCGACAGCGTAGTCACCGCGCATAACGGCGAGGCTTTGGCAAAGCTCGTCAAGTTCGTTGCGGTAACGTCGTCGCAGATAGGCAGCCGCAGCGTCCGCCTCGCGGAGACCGAGGAGGACTTCCGCACCAAGCAGGAATCCGCCGCCGAGCAGATCCGCGAATTCGCCGAGAGCGACGAGATCACCGCTGATATCGAGGAAGGCTGGTAATGCCGTTTAAAGGCTATGCTCTGTCGGTAAAGGGCGCGTCGCACGAGGAAATAGGCGAGGGCTGCCAGGACAGCGCGCGTATTTTTATGGGCGATAACTTCGCCGTGGCGGCGGTCGCGGACGGTCACGGCAGCGAGAAGCATTTCCGCTCCGCGGCGGGCAGTGAGATGGCGACGCGGATAGCAATCCGCTCGATATGCGACTTCTGCGAGCGCAATGACGGGCTGGATCATATATTCCCGGATAACCCCGACAATACCGCGCGGAGGATCGCCGCGAACATCATCTGCGGCTGGAACAGCGAGATCGCCGCGCATATAAAGCTGCTTCCCCTCAATGACCGCGAGAAGGCGATCGCCGAAAAGTACGGCGGGATCCCAAATGAAGTGATGTACGGCGCGACGCTTATCGTGGCGGGCATGACGGAAAACATCTGCTTCGGCTTGCAGATAGGCGACGGGGATTTCTGCGCCTTGGATAATGGCGAGATGACG
>CAYPWI010000553.1:0-1558 GCA_964414395.1 uncultured Ruminococcus sp. | reverse complement strand
GCGGAAAAAGAATTTATACAAATTTTAGAATAGAAGCAGACATAATATTGATAAAAAAAGTGCGTATAAAAGCAAGACAGTCGGATAAACGCGTGAGCGGGATAGGAAACCTATAATTCAAATCAAGTAGTCGGTGATATATTGGTCATAGCATTGAAAGATAACAAAATCGTTTAGAGCTACGAAAAGCGCGGAGGGCGGGGGATAGGGGAAGGGCGTCTCCACAAACCGCGCGGCATTACTCCGCCAAGGGTAAAAAACAAACCGACGGCTTGTGAACTGAAAAAAGGCAAAAAGAGCCCCGTCCGCGCTCGGCGGACAAAAAAGCGTTGTTTAATTTCAATTGAGAAATAGTATTAGTATAACAAAACGGCGTCAAGCCCATGATACAGACTTGACGCCGTCATCTTTTCTGCGTTTATTCAGAACTTTTTCTTCCACACGGCGGGGACTGCCAGCATCATGATCGGCAGGCACTCCAGCCTTCCCAGAAGCATATCGAGAGACAATACGATCTTCGACATATCCGAGAAGAACGAGAAATTCTCCATAGGACCCACGCGGCTTATACCGGGACCTATGTTGTTGAAGCAGGCGGCTACCGAGGTGAACGTCGTCGCGAAATCCTGATTGTCAATAGATATCAGCAGCATCGACGACATCATAAGCAGCAGATATATGCCGAGATAGCAGTGAACGCTGTTCACCGTGTCGGAGTCCATCGCCTTATCCTCGCTGGTGACAAGACTTACCGACTTTGGGTGAAGGAGCTTTTTGAAGTATCTTACCGTGCTCTTGAAAATGATGATGAGCCTCTGTACTTTGAAGCCGCCGCCCGTGGAACCCGCGCACGCGCCTATTATCATCAACAAAACCAGGATCATCTGAGAAAATTCAGGCCACATGGTAAAATCCGCCGTCGCGAAGCCCGTGGTCGTTATGATGGAAGCCACCTGGAAGACAGAATATCTGAAGCTCTTACCGGGTGAATGATATATCGGGTAGATGTTTATGCCGATAAGCAGCGTCGATACGGCTATTATTATGAGATAGACCCTCAGCTCGAGGTTTTTCCCCACATCGCGGAAGCGCTTTATCAGCAGGAAGTAGAACATATTGAAGTTCACGCCGAACAATATCATCATCACGGTGATAACGCCGTCGATATACGCCGAGTTATAGTAAGCCACACCCGCGTTTTTGATGCCGAAGCCGCCCGTGCCCGCCGTTCCCATGGCGTGGCACACGCTGTCGAACAGCGGCATACCGCCCGCGCAGAGCAGAATGACGGTCAGCACGGTCAGCACGCCGTATATCGAATACATATACATCGCCGTGTTCTTGCCCTTGGGGACGAGCTTTCCGACTGTGGGTCCGGGGCACTCCGCCTTCATCAGATACAAAGAGTCCTTCGAGGAAGGGAAGACAGCCAGCGCGAACACGAGTATTCCCATACCGCCTATCCAGTGGGTGAAGCTGCGCCAGAACATCATTCCGTGCGAAAGTCCGTCCACATTGCCGAGAATAGTCGAACCCTTGGTAGTAAAACCGGATATGC
>CAYPWI010000552.1:0-1565 GCA_964414395.1 uncultured Ruminococcus sp. | reverse complement strand
ATACTTGTTGGAAAAAGGTGATGGACTTATCTGCACCGAATGTGCCGAGGCACGGTTACTCGTCGCCCCGGGTGTTAAGCTTGACGATTATATTACCTATACTACATACTCCGCATGGAACTATGGCGGCAAAGCTTTAGCCGAGGACGGCGTATATAATGGTTATTTTTCTATTGGCGTCGATCCCGACCCGAATGTTTATAATGATGAAAAAGAATATAAAATAGATTTCACAGTCAAGCTTATATAATACTATTTTTCAATTAAAAGTGTACAAAAACCGAATGATAACAAACATGATAGTTCGCTGCCATTCCTACGATTGATAGTTGATAGTTTGGGAATGGCAGCTTACTATTCGTTTGCCGACCCTTAGTTTTGTTTCATCCCCCTACGAAACAAAGGGGAAAACAGGATTATTTGTCTAATTTCTAATGAGATATCAAAATAATTTACATATTACTGACATTTGTTTTGGTCATTTATACTGAAATTTTACACAGGGTATTGACAATAAATTTCTTATTTGATATAATATAATCGTAGTCAAAGGATATGCTTTAAGTGCAGCGCGAGCGGCTTCTTCCGGATTTTACGCGGCGTTAAACCTGTGGGTTCAGAGGTAGTTTTGCGCCGTGCTATTGAAACGGGAATTATAAGGTTCTGCTTTGCTCTTTTTATATTTTTTGGCTGCAGTAACAGCTTTTTTGAGTTTGGCTCAATCATTCTTGTACTTATGCGATTTGATGAGTTTTACTCAATGTCACTGCTTTAGCATAAAGGAGGTTTAATTTTATGAAAAAAAGCAGAAAAATTTTAGCATCGTTTTTATTATCGTCTGCTATGGTTTTCTCACTCACAATGAGCGCTGTCGCCGAGGAAGCGGACGAGGTAGGCGTCGTTGTTGAAAGCGAACCCGATGTTTCAATTTCTATGGTTGAATCTGATGTTGATAGTTCGGATGCGCTTGAAGCGAACGAGGTAAGCGCTGTTATCGAAAGCGAACCTGACGAACAACCTGATGTTGATAGTTCGGATACGCTTGAAGCGGCTGAGCCGAGGTGGTACAATACTTATGAATTTATTGACGGAACCCTGAGGAAAAAAACGATCGGCGGAAAGGACGGACAGTTTCTTACCATCGAATACGGCGTCTACATAAAGTATTTTTACGCAAGTTCCAGTGCTCAGCCGTCAATAAGTTGTTACGGGGTAATGGCTAAGGTGATAAACGGAGAAAACAACATAAAAACTAACTTTACTGTTACGGCTATAGGCAGGCAAGGCAGCGACAACCATAAGGTTACAGTTACCAATTACGGTGAATCTTGTTATGCCGATCTCCCCGCCGATTATGACTACATAAATATTTCCGGTTATATCAGCGTTGAAGACACAAGGTATGGTTCATTAACCGATGAGCCGATCAACCGCAATTTGACTTGATTCTACAAACTGATGCTCGGCGTTCCCGCCGAGCGTTTTTTCTGAGTATCCCCTTTTTAATACTTTAAACCATAACTTTCAGTAATGCAAGTAATAGTCGAGCCAAAAAGCTCTTTGCA
>CAYPWI010000551.1:0-1570 GCA_964414395.1 uncultured Ruminococcus sp. | reverse complement strand
ATATCCTCAAGACCCGCGACCATGCGCAAAGTAGTGGATTTTCCGCAGCCGGAGGGGCCTACGAGAACGATAAACTCGCCATCTTTAACATCAAGGTTGAAGTCAAATACAGCCTGTACCTTGTTGTCATAGATTTTATCAAGATGCTGTAATTTAAGATCACTCATGTTACGCTACCCCTTCTTTTCAGCTCTGCTTCATAGCTTCTGAGCGTTGTAGTCTTGATCACACCGATAACACCGGCAATGATGCAAAGGGCTGCCGATCCTACCAGGTAGATCACACAGCGAAGGAACTGACCATCGGGCATTACGATCTCTTCAACGTTGTTGATGACGACGGTCTGCTGACGCAGCTGCATCGGCCATATGAAGATGCGTGCGATCTGAACAATGCCAACGATCGTAATTCCATAAGCGTGCTTGATGTTATAGTTCTTAACTCCCTCGGAGCAAAGGAACGCCACCAGCATAAATACCAGATTTGTGAGCACCGAAACACCCATCATCCAGACATAATAGCTGTTGCCCACAGCCTGACGCTTTATATCCGAGCTGTATAAGCAGACGAAATAAAGAACGTCAAACACTATTGATAAATAGATAAGCGTAGCGGATAGTTTGTTCTTGGTGTAGCGCAAACGATCCTTTTTTATGAGTGCATCATTATTTAAGGTCATGCTCTAACATCCTTTCTGCTGCCGATCAAACTCTTCTCGCTTCTCATCACCATTATTTTCATAACTAAGTTTACAAGGAGCAGCACTGTAAACAGGATAAGGATCCCAAATACAACATACCCGATATCGAACCATAAAGTCGAATTGGAGAATACTCCGCCTCTTCTCTCAATGGTATTCTTGAGCGTCTCGTTGTTCCAGTCGATCTTTGTGAGGTAATCATTTTTGTAGCGCGCCAGTTCCATAACTGCCCAAACCGACACACCTACATTGCAAATCGTGGATAACGCGATGGATACATAGTTACCCACATAATATTTTCTGCGGCTGTTCGTCCCCATAACACAGTTAAAGAGACTGACAAGTATCAGAATAATGCCTATTATTGTAAGCGCTTTGTTGAAGGGCTGAATATCAAGGTAGATCTCAGTCCCCTTGTAATCGTCTCCCTTTCTGGGACCGTTTCTGTAGGATTGATAAATTCCGTTGAACATATCGGTCATCATACCGAGCGAATAGACAAACACCAATGCACTCGCGATAATGAGCAGGATGCAAACTATTCGTTGAAATGTCATTTGTTTCTTGTACATAACGACCTTCCTTTATGTTTTTGAGGGAGAGGGTCAACTCTCCCTCTTAAACATACATATCATTGTGTTACGCAATACCGCGCAAGATCATTATGATTTTACGCGGCACTGCATTCGGAAAAATTGCCTTGAATTTTCAGCTTGACTTAGAAACTGAGGATATCGTTCCAACCTTCACTCTTGATGTCAAGGTAGGTCTCGCCGCCCCATTCGGTCGCTACGATATTCGCAACTTCCTCAGCGGACTTTGCGGGACAGTTCTCAGCTTCATAACCATTCATTATCATACCGATGAGCA
>CAYPWI010000550.1:0-1573 GCA_964414395.1 uncultured Ruminococcus sp. | reverse complement strand
TCTTTTTTATTATTTAATAAGGTGCCATCCATATCGCTGGCGATCAACTTTATCATAAACTCCTCTTAAAAGCCAAACTCTCTCAATTCAAAAACGGAGACTTTATCGAAAAATTCGTCCCGTCGGATCTGTTGTACAACCGCGCGGAAACCCCTTCGGCAGCCTCCCGCAGCAGCGGATCATCACCGCGTATCTCCCAATCGCTGTGAATTTCTTTAAGCATCTCGTCAAAGGTCTTGGAGAACCGTCTCTCCCTTGCGGGATGCGTATTTGGCGGAACGCGTTCTCCGGTGTCCGCGTTTAAAACGCTGCGAAGATCCTCAAACGCGCTGACAAGCTTCAATATATTGCTCTCGGCGCTGTCCTTAAATATCATAGTGTGCAGAGAAGCCGCGGTGCAGAGCCCTTTCATGCTCATTCCCTCGGGAAGCCCTCCGTACATCGTGAGAAGCGTCACCATCAGTTCCTCAAGAGAACAATACTTTTCGGGCGAGCCCATCGTTACGGTCACGCTGTCGGTCGAGCATTTCATAAAGGAATTTGCCGTATTCAGCGCGGTCTTTATCCCGCTTGTCGGGCAGATGTCTATAGATGTGATAACGCATTTTCTCAGAAGATCTATATACCTCGCCGCGTCGTTTACCGTCAGCAGCGGGAAATCGCCGCAGATCCTCACAGACGCAATTTCCGCGCCCAAAGCTTTTCCCGCGCACCGTACAAGGTCACGCGGAGATCTTGTCATATAATTCGGCGGAAGAGGCAGCGACAGCATCACCCTCTTGCCGATATTCTTGTATTTCATCAGATCATATGCCGACAGACAAATATAATCGAAATCGAACACATCCGCAAGCTTCATAAACATCGGATCCACCGGTCTGAATATATAGCCCACTCCCGAGGGCAGATAGCGAAGCTTCAGCAGCGCGCGGAAATCGATCTCAACATACCGCACGCCCGCCCACGCGAGCGATTTTATATAATGATCGATATCGGACGCGGACGCGTCATCTTTTATGGTCAGTGTGCAAAGGCTGTTGTCGATCAGAACGGATCTCATATCACAACGCGCGGCAACGCGCCGCCCTCCTTTATTTTAAATAAATATCCCGCGGCTCTCACAAGTGTTTTATTCCCATAAACGCACAGCTTATGCCGACGCCGCGCCGATTTCAGGGTCAGGACAAGCTTACTCCGCAGAAGAAGTATTCGCGGTGATAGCTGTCGGAAATATCGATCTCATCAACATAGGTCCCCGGCATAAGGCAGGCGATCATAGTGCCGTTTCCGGTATATATCCCGCCGTAACCCGCCTTGGTGAGGTCGTTCTCATTACAAAAGAAAACCAGATCTCCGCGCTTTAGCTCGTCGTATTCCAGATGCCGTCCCATCACGGACTGTTCGCTGAGTGAACGCGGACAGGTTATAAAACCGTTTTCGGTAAGAACATAATAGATAAAGCCCGAGTTGTCGAAGCCCTCAAGTGTGGCTCCGTTTTGCGCGAACGGCACCTTTTCATCACGGTCGAGGATCATCCGCGCCGTGGAAACGATCTCATCGCCGAGACCGTAGC
>CAYPWI010000549.1:0-1574 GCA_964414395.1 uncultured Ruminococcus sp. | reverse complement strand
AAGGCTGCTCGGAATACTTCGCCTTCATCATCGTGCGCAGAACTATGCGGTTGATAACGACATACTTGTCGCCGTCCTTGTTGTCGCGGAGTATCTTCGCGAGGTCGGCGGCGGTGGAATTCTCGCCTATGCCCTCGGGAGTGACCCCCAGCGCGGTCAGCGTCTCGTTGAGTGTCGTCAGCTTTTCGGGAGCGGGCGGCTCATGGACGCGGTACACGAACGGTATCTTCTCCTTCATCGCCAGGGAAGCGGCGGCGTTGTTCGCCATCAGCATAAACTCCTCGATAATGCGTTCCGCAATGCCGCGCTCGCGCTGCTTTACGTCTATGCAGACGCCGTTCTCATCGGTGATGATCTTCGCCTCGGGCGTGTCGATATCGGGAGCGCCGCGGTCTGTGCGGTTTTTCTCGAGGATCTCGGCGAGTTCTCGCATTATGGGTATTCTGTCTATAACTCTGGAATATTTTTCCTTTATTGCGTCGTCGGCTGAGCTGTCAAGTATCGCGTTCACCTCTGTGTAAACGCCCTTCACGCGGCTTCTGATAACGGATTTCTCAAATCTGTAGCTCAAAAGCTTTCCCTGTGCGGAGACCTCCATAAGACAGGAGAACGCGAGGCGGTCAACGTTTGGATTTAGTGAACAGATGCCGTTCGACAGCTCCTTCGGGAGCATTGGAACTACCTGATCGGCGTAGTAGATAGACGTTCCGCGCGTGAACGCTTCCTTGTCGAGCGCCGAGCCTTTCTTCACATAATGCGAAACATCGGCGATGTGTACGCCGAGCTTGTAGCCCGTGTCCGTTTTGGAAATGGAAACAGCGTCGTCAATGTCCTTGGTGTCCGCGCCGTCTATGGTGAAGATAGGCTCTCCGCGGAGATCGAGCCGCCGCGATACCTCGTCGGGGTCGGGATCGTCAATGTTCAGCTTGGAAGCCTCATAAAGAACGTCATCGGGGAACTCCACGTGCAGACCGTTTACGAGCATATACGCCTGCGCTCCCGCCTTGGCGTTGTCGGCGCTGCCGAAGCCCTCGGCAATGGCGACGGTGTGCTCATAATGGTGTTCGCCGCGTTTTTTGATCGAGAACGCGACCTTATCTCCGATGTGCAGCGGCTTTGATCCCGCCTTCGCTATGTAGAGCGGTTCGCTGCACAGCTTGTCGGGCAGCACCATGAGCTGATTTCCGACCGCGGTGATAACGCCCGTCATAAGGCGGTCGCTCTCCTGAAGCACGGTTATGACGATAGCCTCGGGATCTCTGTCTTCCATTGCGTCAGCGGTCTTCATTGCGAGAACGACATCTCCCGGGATGGAACCGCACAGGTCGCGTCCGCGCACAAAGAATTCTACAGAGTCATAATTGTTGAGAATAAAGCCCGACTTCGGCGAGACACGGCTGACGGTGGCTTCAAAGTACTTATCGCTTTCTTTCAAGCGCCACTCGCCCTTTTTGTTGGTGATGTCACCGAATTTTTTCATCTGCGAAAGCGCGTCGGAAAGCTTCTTCACGCCTTTTTTGGGCAGATCGAGCGCCTTTGCGAGATCCTTTTCGGACATTCCGTCCGCACCCGCC
>CAYPWI010000548.1:0-1586 GCA_964414395.1 uncultured Ruminococcus sp. | reverse complement strand
AATTTCGGCGACGACAGCCCTATAATGACGGCGGCGCTGGCGGTGTTCACGGCGGTTATATTGGTATTCGTCAATGTGAATAGGCTCGGTGAAAGATACGGGCTTTGCAAATGGCAGGGGAGAGCAGCGGAATATTGGTTCTTCATTCCGTTGATCATACTTATGACGGGAAATCTCTGGGGCGGCTTCGGTATGGCGTACAGCGGAGCGTCTCAGGTGTTTGCGGTTATCTCTATGGCGCTTATCGGGTTTGTGGAAGAAATGATATTCAGAGGATTTTTGTTCCGAGTTCTTCTCAAAAAAGATCCCGCGCCCGTGGCGATAACGATCTCGGCGGTGACATTCGGGATAGGGCATATCGTAAATCTTTTTACGGGGCACGGAAACCTTGAGACGGTCATTCAGATATTCTATGCTATTGCGTGGGGCTTTATCTTCACATTTGTATTCTACAAGTCGGGAAGTCTGATAATGTGTATCATCACGCACAGCCTTATCGATGTGTTTTCCGAATTCTCCGCTGCCGGCGATAATAAGACGATCGGTTACATATATATCGGCGCGACTATACTCGGAGCGGTGATATACTGCTTGTATCTCGGCAGAAGACCCGCGGCTTTAAAGCGCGAGTGATCTTTTATCCCGCGTACCCGCGCCGATCTGAAATAAGTTTACGGGAGGCGCGGTCATGAAAAATTATCGAAATGAGCTTATAAATTATCCCTACAAAGGCTCAAAACAGCCTATGTCAAGAACGGCGCGCGCGGCGCAGTTCTCGCCGTTCGCGGCGCTGACGGGCTTTGAGGAACTGATTGACGATTCGGAAATAATTCCCGGGCAGCGCCGAGAGCTCTCCGAGGATAAGTGCGAATACATCAACGAGTGTCTTCAAACGATACTGATGAGCTATCCGCGGAGAATAAGCGCCAGCATCACATATTTCGCTCCCGATAAAAACAAGGGTGAATATGAGACGATAAGCGGGCTTGTTCGGCAGATAGACGAGGGCGAGATGACGGTGATCTTCGACGATAACAGAGCCGTGCCTATCGCGGACATCGCGGATATAAAATTCTGAAAAATCTGGCTGTTCATCAAAAACTTCCCTTTAATAATTCTCCGTGCTCTGAAAATAATAATAGCGCAAAGGGAAAACGAAATTCGTTCGTTCAGCGGACTCGTTTCCTTAAAGACCGTTGATATTTATTATCCGCGGTCGGCGGAAGACCGCGTGACCTTTGCCATTAAATCAGTTATCAAGGAGAAAACTATTATGTCTAACAAACAGGCTAAGGCTAACCTTAACAGCATTAAGATGCAGGCTGCCAACGAAGTTGGCGTAACTCTGAACAACGGTTATAACGGCGACCTCACCGCAAGACAGGCAGGTTCTATCGGCGGTATGATGGTCAAGAAGATGGTTGAGAGCTATTCTCAGAACACCACCAAGTAATCACGTCTGACAACCGAATATTCAAAAGAGATCTTCCGGGCAATAGTCCGGGAGATCTTTTGGTTTATTGTAATAAATCGCAAAAAGTACTTGCAAATGTGTGTAAAATGTGATATAATTAAAAAGTACGTGT
>CAYPWI010000547.1:0-1587 GCA_964414395.1 uncultured Ruminococcus sp. | reverse complement strand
TTCTTTGACGCGTATTACAAAAAGGCGAAGCTCGTCGCGCTCGATATCGTTAAGGAATTTAACGCGGCTTTTGAAAAGTGCGACGTTATAGCGACCCCCGCTACCCCCGCGAAGGCGTTCAGGCTCGGCGAGAACATCGGCGATCCGACGAAAATGTACGCCGCGGATATCTGCACGGTAACGGTCAATATCGCGGGGCTGCCCGCTATCAGCGTTCCCTGCGGAATGTTAAATAATATGCCTGTGGGATTACAGTTTATCGGTAAGAAATTCTCGGAGCAGACGCTTCTGAACTCGGCTTATGCTGTCGAAAAGCTGTTCGGCGAAGCAAAGCCCGTAAATGTATGAGTTACGAGATAAGTTACGAAATAAGGAAGATCCGCCCCGGCGAGGTGGAAGAGGCGCTTGATCTGGCGCTCCGGGTCTTTATGGAATTTGAAGCGCCCGAATATTCCCCAAGAGGCGCGGAGACCTTTAAAGAGCATATCCGTGACGAACAGACCATTCAGCGCTATAAGAGCGGGGAAAGCCCCATGTATGCGGCGTTCGATAACGGAAAGATCATCGGGATCATCGGCATGAGACCGAACAAGACGCACATTTCCCTTGTGTTTGTCGATAAGAATTATCACCGCAAGGGCGTGGGTTCGGCGCTGTTCCGCTTTCTGATCGGCGATCTGAGTGAGAGAAAACTGCTGTTCTCGGAGATGACGGTAAATTCCTCACCTTACGGAGTGCCGTTCTACAAAAGTCTGGGATTTGTTCTGCAGTCGGAGGAACAGGAAGCGGACGGGATCAGATACACGCCTATGAAAATAATCGTTCCGCAGTATAGCGGCGATTTCAGAACAAAGAAGGCTTTCGCGGCGGCTCAGAAGGTCGCGGAACTTGAGTATGCCGTGATAAATTCATCGCCCCGGGAAGTATCCGAGGCATATAAACACGTCGGCAGGGTCGAATTTTCGGCGCGGGCTCTCGGTATAGCGTGCAGATATCGCGGACTTGACCACGTGAAGGCGTTGGTCGAGGGTGGGGCAAGTTTTGAATATCCGTTTACGTACTATATGAAGTCCACTTTCTACACCTATGCCGATGATTATCGGGTCATGCTGCTCGATAATTTTCCCAAAGGCGGGATAATGCTCTTTGCCGTTACAAGAATAATATATCATTCCTTAAAGAACGCCAAGGGCGAGGAGCTTAAACCGCTGTCTTTTGAGGAACGCGCAAAGATCGTGGAGTATCTGTGCGAGCATGGAGAAAAAGCCGCGTTTATCCCGGGAGATCTTTTGTATTACGCGATACTTTTCAGAGACGAACGGATGACCGAGCTGCTTAAAAAGCGCGGCGTTACACTTACGGAGTATCGGCGTAAACTTCTCACCGAAAAGGGAAAGCCCGATGATCTGCGAGTGTGGACGAGCGTTCTTGATCGACTTCCCGCGGAGAATTTCGCTCCCATGCTGAACCGTCTCAGAGAAGAAGTCGGCGAAAAATTCCACAATACCAAGGGCATTTATGACGCGATCAAGGACAAGCTTTATCTGCCCGACGCTCTCAAAGCGTATCTGGATAATTTCGATGAGC
>CAYPWI010000546.1:0-1607 GCA_964414395.1 uncultured Ruminococcus sp. | reverse complement strand
GGTTCTATTACGCCACCTTGTCCATTTTCGTTCGTAAATTTTGGGGAAACTTTAAAATAAAGAAGTTTAAATACGACCCCCATTAAAAAGCCCTGTACAATAACAGTACAAGGCTTGTTATCATTTTTCAAATATTAACCGCAAACGTAATCTACTTCAATCGCTGCAGAAGTAGCCGGCTTTTCTTCATCATAGAGCCTTTTGATCTGTGCCGCTTCGGCTTCGACATAATTACTCACACTGTCAAACGTATAGGCTTTCCTATTTTTGCTGATATGCCGACAAAGATATATAATGTCACGGATAACGGTTGTATAATCTTCAAGACTCTGCTATTATCAAAAACAGTATATATTTATTTTCAAAAGAAGATATTTCCGTTTTGACCATTTTATCTAACCGATCCTGCGTCATAAAAGCTCCCTCCTATTATATTGACCTGCCTCGAACGTTTTGTGCCGCTCAACAGTTCACACTTAACTTAGCCACAGTATTAACCCGGTTCTTGATCAAGCTTTTTGTTTTCAAGGATCTTTATCGCTTTTTTGTACTTTTCCAAACGCAAATGATCTTTTTCGGTCGGATACGGAATACGAGAAATGTCCATATTATGCTTTAAGTCCGCAATTTTAACAGCTTTCGCGGTCTCATTAGCGCTGATCTTCTCGATGTATTCCATATATGGAACGCTCTTGTCATGGCAAAGAAGCAAAAGCGCCTCTATTACTTCTTCGTCAAATATCGCTTTTAATACCGAGAGCGGAAAGTCGGTGTCTTCTAACACGTCGTGCAGCAGTGCGGTGATTTTCTCACTCGGCTTTGAAACTTGACTCGCGACATACTCGGGGTGAAAATGATAAGGCTTGCCGGCTTTATCGGTTTGTCCCGAGTGCGCATAAACGCAGATGTCATGTGCAAGATCAATTTGCTTTTGGGTACTTTGTGACAATTTCATCCACCTCTTTCTTAGTAATAGGAAGATATAACTCATCAGCCCAGCCGGTAAAAACGTCTTCGGCGTCCCGACTGTTTTCTTGCCATTCGCGCAGACGATTATTCCAATACGAATAGCCTTTACTAGACTTTTTTACAATCCGGATAAAATTTATATCGCTATCCTTGCGTATCATATATTCAGCCATTGCGTTTACTCCTTCCTATAGTTCCGTAACCGCTCAACTTCGGCATTGCATAGAATACCGACGCGTCTGCACCGCTTCCACCGGAACCGCCTGCGTTAATTAAACGCCCATGATCATCTCCCGGGTGCTCGCTTTCGTCCCGCTCCTCTTTTATTATAGCACTGTTTTCCGAAAAAGTAAACGAATTTTCAAAAGTTCCTTTATTTTTAATTAAAACTTACTAATTTAATTTATTAACTGTGATAGCTTTATATTGTCGTGCTCGGACGATATCTATACCACCTGTGGGCTTTAAATTTCAATCCACGCTCCCCGTGAGGGAGTGACGCAAAGCGCGAGATCGTAAACTCTTTTCTAGCAACATTTCAATCCACACTCTCCGTGAGGGGAACGACCTTGATTGAAAAGCAATATCTTATTTGGGTCAAATTTCAATCCACACTCCCCGTGAGGGGAGCGACGAAA
>CAYPWI010000545.1:0-1609 GCA_964414395.1 uncultured Ruminococcus sp. | reverse complement strand
CCATATCCGCGGCATTCACCTTGTTCATAACGAACGCGTCAAACGGCGGAACGTAGTTGTAAAGCATTTTGGAAGCGCAGGTCGTGAGGATCCCCTTAGTGGAGATGTTATCCTTTATTCCTATGGGAATACCCGCCAGCGGGTGAAGATCTTCACTTTTGCGCTTCTCATCTACAGCGCGTGCCTTCTCAAGCGCCTTATCCTCACAGATCGTGAGATAAGCACCGACTTTATCATCGGTAGCCTTTGCCCTGTCCAGAACGGACTTGGTAAGCTCCTCGCTGCTGCATTTTTTCGCCTTAAGCATTTCCGACAGCTCGTGAGCCGAATATTCGTATAATTCCATTTGCCGGTGTCCTTTCTTGATTTAAAACGTTCGGCGGTCGGGAAAAATTTTCTGTGAAAATTTTTCCCTCGCGGAGCCGCTTTACGTTTTCTGCGAAAACGCACAGCGGCTCCCCCCGCCTCACTTATATTATTCTACAGTCTTAGGCACGACCACGCAGCCTGCCTGCATTTTGGGAGCGTTCGCGAGAAGCTCCGAGCGCTGCATCTTTACCGTGCTCTCCACGTCGGCGCGCAGCTTCATCGGATGTTCGGGGTCAAGCCCGGAAGCGTCGCCCGAAACATCGGGGAGCTGCTCCACCATGGCGACTATGCTTTCCATATCCTTTTCAAACTTCGCGAGCTGATCATCCTCGATACGCAGACGCGCGAGCTTCGCTAAATGCTGTACATCAATGCTCATTATCTTTTTCTCCTTTCAGACTTATTGAAATATAATTTACCTTTCCACAGTAAAATTCAACTTTCAAGTAAGCGCCATCTGTCTCCGCTTTAAACGTTACGCTGTCGTCCTTGGTTTCTTCGGGAGCACCGAGGAGCTTTTCCGCATCGGATATTTCCGATCTAAAGTTCAAGCCTGCGATTTCAGCTTCGATCGGATCGCTGTACCAGCCGCGCTTTTCATAAAGCAATTCTTTTAATTCGTCCGTCACGCCTTGATCCCTCGCAATAAAGCCAAACATCAAATCGCTTATCTGCGCGGATCCCAAATCGTCGGTGTCCGCAAAAGTCACCGTTCCGATAGCTTTTCCTTGATATAACAGATCGCATGAAGTGGATCCGCCGTATGTCGTCATATTCTCCTCTTTCAAGGAAAAATCCTCGCCAAGATCGTTTATCGAAAACGGAAAAGAAACCTCCCGCCCGAAAATCGTTATGCTTTTAACGGCATTGTCAAAATCGAGATCGCCGCCTATGTTCTCCGTTTCGCTTTGAAAATAGCTCTCCTCACCGCTCTGTGAAACGCTAAACTCATCGCTAATCCGCTCGGAGGTTTCCTCATTTGAACACCCCGTCAAGCCACATAGCATAACAGCCGCAAGCAATGCGGAGATCGGCTTTTTGAACATCATTCCGCCTCTCCTATCATCTGCAAAAGCTGCTCCTCGGTGAGTACGGTAATTCCAAGCTCATTTGCCTTGTCGAGCTTGCTTCCCGCTTCTTCTCCCGCCACGACATAGCTTGTCTTTTTGGAGACCGAGCCGCTGACCTTGCCGCCGCGCTTCTCGATCATCTCCTTAGCCTGATCGCGCTTCAGCGTCGG
>CAYPWI010000544.1:0-1627 GCA_964414395.1 uncultured Ruminococcus sp. | reverse complement strand
CTACAAAGAAATAATTCTCAAAAAAGGTCTTTGTTATAGATTTTTTGTCGGATCTATGCTATAATTAAAAATGGTATATCGATTATACAATACATATAGATATAGCGATATATGGCTTGTATAACAAACCGACGGCTGCCGCCGCGGTAAATACACTCAAGGAGGCTAAAACATGGCTTTTAAAAAGAGCGCTGTTCCCTTCAACGGAACGGCGGAGCAGGAGGCACGGCTCAGAAAGGTGATCGAGGAACATAAAGACGATCCCGGCGCGCTGATGCCCATCCTTCAAAAGGCACAGGATATTTACGGCTATCTGCCCATCGAGGTGCAGACCATGATCGCCGAGGCGATGGATATCCCGCTGGAAAAGGTTTACGGCGTTGTTACATTCTATGCTCAGTTCTCTATCAACCCCAAGGGACAGTACAAGATCTCCGTTTGTCTGGGAACAGCTTGCTACGTCAAGGGCTCGGGCGATATCTTCAACAAACTCCAGGAAAAGCTCGGCATCGGCTCGGGCGAGATCACTCCCGACGGGAAGTTTTCGCTTGACGCGTGCCGCTGCATAGGCGCGTGCGGTCTCGCTCCCGTACTTACCGTCAACGAGGACGTTTACGGCAGACTTACCGTCGACGATGTGGACAAGATCCTCGAAAAATACGCGTGACGTTTTCTCCGCCGAGATCCCGTGTTTTTAAAAGACTATCCGGAATTCGGCGATCTGTGGACTTGATTTACGTTCTTCCGCCGTTTTTTCTGCGGAGAATGGAATATAGTCCGAATTATGCAAATATAATACGAAAGGAACTCTTTCTATGAATAAGATCACAACTCTGGACGAGCTTAACGCTGTCAAGGCTGCGGCTGCCGAGGTCGTCAGCGTCCGTGTGGATGGCAAGGACAGCGGCGTTAAGGACGTTCTTGTATGCGGAGGTACCGGCTGTACGTCGTCGGGTTCCGCGAAAATAATCAAAAAGCTCGAAGAAGAGGTCGAGCGCTGCGGATTGAAGGATAAGGTAAACATCATCAAGACGGGCTGCTTCGGTCTCTGCGCGCTCGGTCCCATTATGATCGTTTACCCCGAGGGCACGTTCTACTCCAAGATGGAAGCGGATCATATCCCCGAGATCGTTGAGAGCCATCTGCGCGACGGCGTTCCCGTAAAGAAGTATCTCTACGCGGAGACGGTCGAGGGCGATACGATAAAGTCGCTGAACGACACCGCGTTCTACGCTAAACAGCACCGTGTGGCGCTGCGCAACTGCGGTCTCATCTCCCCCGAGCATATCGAGGAATACATAGCGCGCGACGGCTATCAGGCGCTCCACAAGGTGCTTACCTCTATGTCTCAGGACGACGTTATAAACGTTCTGCTGGCTTCGGGACTTCGCGGACGCGGCGGCGCGGGCTTCCCGACGGGAAGAAAATGGCAGTTCGCCAAGGCTTCCGTAAATGAGCAGAAGTATGTCTGCTGCAACGCCGACGAGGGCGACCCCGGCGCGTTTATGGATCGTTCCGTACTTGAGGGCGATCCCCACGCCGTAATTGAGGCAATGGCTATCGCGGGCTACGCTATCGGCGCTAATCAGGGCTATATTTACGTAAGAGCCGAGTATCCTATTGCCGT
>CAYPWI010000543.1:0-1631 GCA_964414395.1 uncultured Ruminococcus sp. | reverse complement strand
GTATGCCATTCCATGGCGCATAAGCTCGGCGCGTTCCACCACCTGCCACACGGCATCGCAAACGCGCTGCTTATAGATGAGGTCATCCGCTTCAACTCCTGCGAAAAGCCCCCGAAAATGGGCACCTTCTCGCAGTACGATCACCCTCACACCCTTGCGAAGTACGCGGAAGTAGCTGAGTATCTCGGCTGCAAAGGAAAAAACGACGCGGAAAAGGTCGAGGCGATGATCGACAAGATCGACGAGCTGAAAGAACGCATCGGGATCATGAAGACCATCAAGGACTACGGCGTTGACGAAAAAGACTTCCTTGACAGACTTGACGCAATGGTCGAGCAGGCGTTCGACGATCAGTGCACGGGCGCGAACCCGAGATATCCGCTGATGAGCGAGATAAAGCAGATGTATCTTAACGCTTACTACGGCAAGACCACCAAGCTGGTTTGATACAATAAAACGCTTAGATCACGCGGGCGGCACAATTAAAGAAAAAGACCGCCCCCGCGTTTCAAAATAAGGAGGAAAATGCTATGTCCGACAGAATTATTGCTGTTCGTACACGCAAGACTATCTACCGCGACGGTGACACCGCCGTTAAGGTGTTCGATGAAGACTATGCGAAGTACGACGTATTGAATGAAGCACTCAATCAGGCGCGTGTGGAAGACATCGGGATAAACGTTCCCAAGGTGCTTGAAGTAAAGACTATCGACGGCAAGTGGGCTATCGTATCCGAGTTCATTCAGGGCAAGACCATGGCGCAGCTTATGGAAGAAAACCCCGACAAGAAGGACGAATATCTCGAAATGTTCGTCGATCTTCAGATCAAGATGCACAGCCTTACCTGCCCTACGCTCAACAAGCTCAAGGATAAGATGAACCGAAAGATCAACGAGGCGGATCTTGACGCTACCACCCGCTATGAGCTTCACACACGCCTGGAAGCTATGCCCAAGCACAGAAAGGTCTGCCACGGCGACTTCAACCCCTCGAACATCATCGTGAAGGACGACGGCACGCCGTATATTCTCGACTGGAGCCACGCTACACAGGGCAACGCTTCCGCGGACGCCGCGAGAACCTATCTGCTGTTCTATCTGAACGGCGATATCGATATGGCTGAGAAGTATCTCGACCTGTTCAGCAAAAAGAGCGACACGGCTAAGCAGTATATCCAGAAGTGGCTTCCGATCGTGGCGGCTTCCCAGTCCGTAAAGGGCAAGCCCGAGGAGCGCGAGTTCCTGTTAAGCTGGGTAAACGTTGTGGATTACGAATAATTCTTTTTCATAGTGAGCGGGAGAGATAAGATCTCTGTCGCTTTCACGAAAATTTCAACCCGCAGCTTTCCGCAATATTTGTGGAGCTCGGCTGCTGCCGCTTTTATTCGATGCGGAAAGCTGCAATTAAAAATAGGAGGTACATAATGAAAGTTACGGTTTGTATCGGAAGTTCCTGCCACCTCAAGGGCTCTAGGAACATCGTCGAGGGGCTTCAAAGCCTTATCGCCGAGAATAACCTCAAGGATAAGGTCGAGCTGGGCGGAACATTCTGCATGAACAACTGCCAGAACGGCGTATGCGTCACGGTCGACGACAAGAATTTCTCCGTTTCCCCCGATACCGTTGAGGAGT
>CAYPWI010000542.1:0-1652 GCA_964414395.1 uncultured Ruminococcus sp. | reverse complement strand
TCTCGTTGTCGGCGGTCTTGAGGAACAGAGCCGAGATCTGCTCGAAGCCCTCCTTCTTAGCCTTGGACGCGAAATAGGTGTACTTGTTGCGCGCCTGAGACTCGCCCGCGAAGGCTGCCTCAAGGTTCTTTTCCGTCTTGGTTCCTGCATACTTGTTGCTCATATTTTTTTCTCCTTTATGTACCATACCGATCTCTTATGGAAATCGGTATTTATTCAGCCCTCCCCGAACCTCGGTGAGAGCTGTTTTTCACGTATGATCTTCTCCGCCGAAATGCGCGGATGTAAGCGCCTCATAACCCTTGGGGGAAAGCATGGGCTTTGAGATCTTCTTCAAAGTTTCCTCGGAGAGCCGTTTCTTCTCGGCAAACTCCGCGCCCGCCGCCTTTATATCCCGCAGATATCCCTCGCGCTGACGCTTCGCGGTGTCGGAAGCTATGAAGATCTCCCCCTGAGGGCAGAGAATAGCCGTGTGCCTGCCGCCGCTTATCATATCCAGTTGCTTTTGCAACGCGGGATAAACGCGCTCCGCCTCAACATAGCCGCAGGAGCTTATCACGACGAACTTCTTTTGCAGCATGGTCTCATCGCGAAGCTTGTGGAAACAGATGTCGCTGTCTGTCACGTTATCGCCCATATACGGCAGCATCAGAGACAGGCAGCGGTCGGTCAGCGTCTTCATAGGTCCGGGCATTCCGAAAAAGAACAGCGGAAAGCTCTCTATGATGATATCCGCGGACTTGATCTTCCCGTATATATCCTGCATATCGTCTTGAATTACGCATTTGCCGCGCGTCTTTCTCCAGCAGGAATAACACCCCATACATGGCTTTATATCCTGCTTCGTGATGTGAACGGTCTCTATCTCCGTATCGCTCGGGAATCCCTCCAGAAACGCCTTTGTGACATTGAACGTGTTGGAACGTTCCCCTTTGGGGCTGCCGTTTAGAACTAAAACCCTCATCCGATCTCCATTCCCGCCTTGACTGCTCTGCCGCCGCGGTCATCTACTTCATCCTCTTCAGGAGGAAGCGTGTTGATGCTGTAGAAGAAGCGTTCTCCGCACGAATATATAACGCCCTCTTTGAAATATTCACCGCTAAGATCCGCGGTCTTGAGATTGTCGAAAATATCCGAGCCGACGCGCTTCACGTAAGCCTCGCGGCGCGTCCAGGCGGTGAAAAACGCCGCAGCTCCGTCGGGGGAATTCTCGAACTCCCGAAACTCCGCGTCGCGCATAAACGTCTTAGCAAGCGCCGTGAGCTTTTCCTCGGAATAGCCCCGCGCGTGCTGAACATCGCACCCGACCGACGCTCCCTCACCCATGGCAAGCACGCACAAGGCGCAGCCGTCGCTGTGAGATACGCTGAAATCAAGCTCCTTGTCGTCGATATACGGTCGTCCGTTGAAATCGAGAAGAATGGCAGTCTCAAGGCGATCTATCCTGTTTTTCTGCAGCAGGCTGTCAAGCAGCAAGAAACCGCTTGCCGAGTCGCAGAACGCGCCGCCGCGCCGTTTTAAGATATCCTCAAAATAATCGACGCACCGCGGGTCGTAGGAAATGCGCAGATCCTCGATGCGGTCACGCAAGCCGCCGCCCGTCACTATTGACGCAGTGAGATCAATTTTCATAAACCGCACCCTTATCCATA
>CAYPWI010000541.1:0-1652 GCA_964414395.1 uncultured Ruminococcus sp. | reverse complement strand
CATAATTATAATCCGCCTTTCTGCGAAAGGCACCAATTAGGTTATGAAAAGGTGCTTTCGCGAAGATATTAAATGTGATATAATGTGATTGAGGGAAACGGTCAACCACAGAAACCGTGGGGGAGAGTGGCGGGGCTGTATAGCGGCGACCCCGCATAATTATATGGTTCGGTTTTCCGTTAAGGCATCAATGAATGGCGCAAACAAGTAGCCCGTAAACTTATCTCTTTCAAATCAACTCGATTTTGCCGGAAAATCGGTCAATGCCGTTCCCCTCAATTTAAATTAAGGAGGAACGTTTATGGCATTTAAGATCTTCCGAAAGAACTGCTGCGGACTTGATGTTCACAAAACATGGATCTATGCCTGTATCGGAATTACCGACACCAATGATCGAACGGAATACAAGCAGGCTCGTTTTTCCTCTTTTTCAAGGGGATTGCGGGATTTAGCCGATTGGCTTGCGAAGTATTCCTGTAAAGAGGTCTGTATGGAATCCTCGGGCAAATATTGGATACCGGTTTTCAACATTCTTGAAAAAACCTGTTGGGTCACGCTCGCGCACCCCAAGTACACCAAACCGCAAAAGGGCAACAAAACCGACCGCAAGGACGCGAAGTGGATATGCGATCTTTTCATGTGCGATATGATCAAACCAAGCTTTATCCCGCCGCCTGACATACGGCAGCTTCGTGACCTTTTGCGATTCCGTATGAAACTGACTAATCAGATCACCGGCATGAAAAATCGTGCGCTCAACTGTCTTACCGTTTCCAATCTCAAGTTAGATGATGTGTTTTCAGACGTGTTTGGTAAATCCTCACGTTCCATCATCAAGCAAATTCTCGAACATCCCGGTGAGACCTTTGATGTGACACCTTTTATTGATAAGCGCTGCAAGCACCCTGTTGAGGAAATACAAGCAGCTATCGACGGCGCAATTTGCCGTGAACAAGCTACAAAACTTAAACTTTGCCTTGATTTTATTGACGAGCAAGATAAGCGTATTTCCGAGTTGGATTCAGAAATATCTCGTTTGGCTGAACCTTACACTGCCACTCTTGAACTCATCAGAACCGTTCCGGGTTTTTCTAAAGACCCTTTGACTGCAATTCGTTTACTTTCCGAGATAGGTGCGGATATGTCCGTATTTCCGACATCTAAACACCTTGTTTCGTGGGCGGGCTGCTGCCCTCGTAATGACAGCAGTGCGCAAAAAGTAAAATCCACAAGAATATCCCGTGCAGGTTCATTTCTGAAACCGCTTCTTGTACAAATCGCAAACGCCTTGCTGAATTCCAAAGAACACCCCGAATTTCACGAACGCTATCGCAGGATCAAGGCTCGCCGCGGACATAAGAAAGCAATTATTGCCATATGTCGTATGCTCCTGACCGCTATCTGGAACATACTCTCCAAGCTGGAGCCTTACTCCGCAAAGGGCTATCTTGCCGACAAACTCACAGAACATTCTGTTGTGATCTCTAAATCCGAAGGTCTCGCTTTACTCAGAAAACGTGGGTATATCTTCAAAGACGAGATCGCCGATGTCTGCTGTTGATCGGTTCCCAATTTTTTAAACCGCTCTTTAAGGCGGCTTGCTTTCGTGCGCCCTTTTTTCGGTGGGCTGTTTAATTCGTGTTTTCAAACTT
>CAYPWI010000540.1:0-1656 GCA_964414395.1 uncultured Ruminococcus sp. | reverse complement strand
CTCGAGGACGGCTATGCCCGCGCGGTCATTGTAAACAGCGGCAACGCGAACACCTGCAATCCCGACGGCGTGGAGATCGCGAACAAGATGTGCGATCTCGCCGCAAAGGAACTCGGAATAGACTCGAAAGACGTGCTTGTCGGTTCCACGGGCGTTATCGGGCAGAAGCTGGATGTCAAGAAGATCGAATCAAAAATTCCCGAGCTTGCGAAGTCGCTTTCCGCTGACGGAAGTTCTCTCGCCTGCGAGGCTATCATGACTACCGATACTCGCAAGAAGGAGTTCGCTGTGGAATTCGACCTCGGCGGCAAGAAATGCCACGTCGGCGGCATATCCAAGGGCAGCGGCATGATCAACCCCAATATGGCGACAATGCTGGCGTTCATCACGACCGATGTAAATATCAACGGCGAGCTGCTGCAAAAGGCGCTCCGCAAGGTGAATTCCGTCACCTACAATATGGTGAGCGTTGACGGCGACACCTCAACTAATGACACGCTTATTCTGATGTCCTCGGGTCTCGCGGGTAACGCCGAGATCGTTTGCGAGGATAAGAGCTTTGAGACATTCGAGAACGCCCTGTATGCCGTTATGCTAAACCTCGCGCGTGAGACAGCGCGCGACGGCGAGGGCGCTACAAAGCTTATAGAGTGCGTAGTCACAAACGCTCCCGATGAAAGCTGCGCGAAGAAGGTCGCGAAGTCGGTCATCTCTTCAAGCCTCGTAAAGGCTGCTCTTTTCGCTGCCGACGCAAACTGGGGACGTATTCTCTGCGCGATAGGCTACACCGACGCGGAATTTGATATCGAACGCGTTTCAGTAGAGCTTGCAAGCACCAAAGGAAAAATCACGGTCTGCGTAGACGGCGCGGGGATAGATTTCTCCGAGGAAACAGCCGCAAAAATTCTCGGCGAAGAGGAAATAAAGATCCTTGTCGACCTTCACACTCCGAACGGCAGCGGAAGCGCGGTAGCCTGGGGCTGCGATCTCACGTTCGATTACGTCAAGATCAACGCGGAATACAGGACATAATTTTCACGGTCATCGGGAGGACTTATGAAAAAGCTGCCTAAACATCTGGAAAAGATACTGAAAGTCACCGAATATGACGAAAACGGCTCAATAAGCGGGAAGATCGTCTGCGAGTGCGGCTGTGAAAAATTCGGCGTGCGGTATTTCGGCGAACAATACCCACCCCACCTGATCGGCGTGAAAGAAGTCGGCGATAAGTACGCGATGGTCCTGAAAGCGGTCTGCCGGGAGTGCGGAAAGGAGTACGAGCTGTACGATTATTCCAAGCACGCGTATGACGGGCTTATCTGCTTTGACGGGGTA
The DNA here is from genome assembly GCA_964414395.1 of uncultured Ruminococcus sp. Taxonomy (GTDB): domain Bacteria; phylum Bacillota; class Clostridia; order Oscillospirales; family Ruminococcaceae; genus CAG-115. The sequence goes on along the minus strand of CAYPWI010000540.1, from coordinate 321 downwards.
TCCGTTCCCGACGAGGAGCTTTCTGATGCCCGCGCCGATGACGAACGCGATTTCGGGATAGAAATGTCTGTCGAGTTCGACGATATAGAACAATTCACCGAGGAAGTCGTCGATGATCCGCCCGAGGGAATGAGCTTCAAGCCCGACGACCGATTCAACATCTGGAGCTGGATAGTCGTGCATCTTATCTGCGCCAAGTCGGGTAAAAAGTTGGAATTTATAAACGACGAACTGGCGTAAGGAAAACATACGAATTTTATCGGGAGGAAAGTTTGAAAACACGAATTAAACAGCCCACCGAAAAAAGGGCGCACGAAAGCA
>CAYPWI010000539.1:0-1657 GCA_964414395.1 uncultured Ruminococcus sp. | reverse complement strand
CCGAACTGCTCGGCGTTCTCGATGAGCATCACCACGGCGTTCGGCACGTCTATGCCGACCTCAATGACCGTTGTCGAGATAAGCAGACTGAGCTTGTTCTCGCGGAAATCGTTCATCACCGCGTCCTTGTCCGCCTGCTTCATCTTTCCGTACAGCAGCCCCGTCGGTATCCCCGCGAATTCGCCGCTTGTCAGCGTATTGTAATACTCGATGGCGCTTTTCTTGTCGCTCGAATTCAGCCCGTCGTCGGGATCTACTCTCGGGCAGACGATAAACGCCTGTTTGCCCGCCGCTATGTGCTTCTTGATAAAGTTGTACACGCGTGTATGAAAACTCGAATCTACGGCATATGTCTTGACGGGAAGCCGTCCTTTAGGCATCTCGTTAATTATGGAAACATCTAAGTCTCCGTAGATGATAAGCGCCAGCGTCCTCGGGATAGGGGTCGCGCTCATCGCCATTACATGAGGATCGGCGCCCTTTTCCGCCAGCTCCGAGCGCTGCGAAACACCGAAACGGTGCTGCTCGTCCACGACGATAAGCCCCGTGTTCTTCATTATGACATTTTTTCTGATAAGCGCATGAGTTCCGATAAGCACGTCGATCTCGCCGTTTTCGGCGGCGGTCTTGACGCGCTTCTTCTCCGCGGCGGTCATACTTCCCGAAAGCAGACCGATTTTCAGCCCGAACGGCTCCAGAAATCCGCCGAAGGTCTCAAAGTGCTGCTGCGCGAGAACTTCCGTAGGAGCCATTACCATGGACGAAAAACCGTTTTTATACGCGAAATACGCCGCAGCAGCCGCGACCAGCGTCTTCCCCGAGCCCACATCGCCCTGAATGAGCCTGTTCATAGGATACGATCTCTTCATATCGGAGATACAGTCGTCAATAGCCGCCTTCTGCGCGTTTGTCGGCGTGAACGGCAGACCCGCATAAAACGCGCTCATATCCGCGTCCTTCATCACCGCGCCCGCAAGCCGTCTGCCGCGGTTTTTTATCATGGAGAGCCCCAGCCTTAAAGTCAGCATCTCCTCAAAGACCAAACGGCGGCGCGCCGATTCGTACTCGGCGCGCGTCTTTGGAAAATGAATACTGTGCATCGCGTCGTCCGCGGCCGGGAGAGAATATTCGTTAAGAATACTCTCGGGGAGCGTTTCCGCCCGTTTGACGGTCTGAAGCGCCGTCTTCATATTGGCGATGACCATGTTGTTGGAAAGACCCGCAGTCAGCCGATACTTGGGGACAAGCCCCGCCGCCGACGCGTCCACGAACTGCGGCGAATGTACTTCAAGGTTCATCAGATCTCCCGCGATCTTGCCGTAGAAGACATACTCGCGGTTCATCACAAGGTTGTCAAACGTGAACTTTGTGTTGAAAAACACAGCCGTTATCTCGCCTACTCCGTCCGTCAGTCTCGCCTTGTAGACCTGTATTCTCGACGCGTACGAGCGCGGATAGCTCTTCCCCGCCACGACCGCGCGGAAGGCGCACATCTCGCCTATCTCCGCCTCGCGTATCGTCCGCGGCTCGGTGAAATCCACGTAATCGCGCGGATAAAGCTCCGTCAGCTGTTCCACAGACTCTATGCCGAGCTTCTTGTACAGCTCCGCCTTTTTCGGACCTACGCCCTTAAGATAAGTTATCTCCATAATCCGAT
>CAYPWI010000538.1:1399-1662 GCA_964414395.1 uncultured Ruminococcus sp. | reverse complement strand
GTTTAATTCGTGTTTTCAAACTTACCCCCGATCTGTTTTGTAAAAATGGTAATATCGGTTTCTTGCAGCGGCGGTGTTATTTGAATAGCTGCCCGATAATAAAAATGACCGCGGGAAAAATCCGCGGTCATTTTCACTTATCACAAAAGGCGATACGCCCCTTTACGGAACGCAAAAAGTGAAAAAACGCGCATATCTCCCGCTTCATGTATCACGGCAAAAGGGTATAGCTATCCCGTTTCTCACCGTATGATACATTAGAT
>CAYPWI010000538.1:0-1389 GCA_964414395.1 uncultured Ruminococcus sp. | reverse complement strand
TATCCGCAATTTTTTCACCTCAGATCATATAAATCTGGTGTTATTATAGCATATCGCGGCGGTGTTGTCAATGGGTAAAAAGAATTATTTTCAAAAATGGTGTTGAAAAAGGCGGGGGAATGGTGTATAATATTATTAAGAGGTGAGGGAAATGAAAAAGATCGCCGTTTATCTTGACAACTGTTGTTTCAACAGACCGTATGATGATCAGTCACAATTGTTAGTAAGTCTGGAAACTAAGGCTAAGCTGTATGTTCAAAAGCTTATTTCGGAAAAAAAGCTTGATTTCGTATATTCGTATGTATCGGTTTATGAAAACGATGATAATCCATATTTTACCCGGCGGGAAGCAATTGCAGATTTTTTTAAAAACGCTGTACGTTTTGTGTCAAGAGACCGAATAGCGCAGATAGTCGCTAAAGCGGAAGAGATCATGGACATAGGAATAAAAAGGAAAGACGCGACTCATGTTGCGTGTGCGATCTTTGGGAAAGCGGATGTGTTTTTGACTACCGATAAAAGGCTGTTGAAATTTAAAACTGATGAGATCAGCTTGATGGATCCTATGGATTTTGTGAAAGAATTGGAGGGATCGCTATGAGACCTACTGCTGTAATTATGTCCGATATAACCAATCATTTGCTTGAAAAATTCGGCGTTCTTGAGACAGAGATATTCATCTCGACCATTTTGAGCGATAGATTTGACTACACCGAATGGCAGCGTGAGCATTTTGACGGAATGTCGATCAGGGAGCTGAACGAGAAAGCCGCGGAAGCTACAAAGAATTATGTTCCGCTGGAAGGCGTTGAGATCGTCTGAGGTGTGCGTATGAGCAAGACAACTATTATGGAGATCGGCTATGCCTGCCTTATCGAAAAGCTCGGCGTTCTCGAAACCGAAAGGTTTGTTGACGCGATAAAGAACGATCATTTCGATTATACCGAATGGCATCATAACCTTTTCGACGGAATGACGATCAAGGAGTTCCTTGAGAAAGCCTCCGCCGCCGCTAAGGACTATGTTCCGCCGGATGGTGTTAAGATCATCTGAGGAACGGCAGAATAACAGGCGCGGGGGAGCTTTCGGCTTCCCCGTTATGCTTATTTCAAATAATTCCATATAAATTTTCAAAAAGCACTTGAAAAAATATGGGAAATAGTGTACAATATATAGTATGATAGTTAAAATCTTGACATTTGTCAAAAAATGTCAGATTTTGGCTAAATTCTTAAAAGAAGAAAGGAAACTAAGATCATGGCTAAGCTCAATAAGAAGAATGTGGAAGACCTGAATGTTAAGGGAAAATTCGTCCTCGTGCGCGTTGATTTCAACGTTCCGCTCAAGGACGGCAAGATCACCAACGACAACCGTATCACGGCGGCTCTG
>CAYPWI010000537.1:0-1688 GCA_964414395.1 uncultured Ruminococcus sp. | reverse complement strand
CGCTTGCCGTGGCATGGCTTTATATTGAGAAGAAGGTCAAATACATCACTGCCGAAGACGATTTTTGATTACACAAAACGCAATTCGCGAAAGCGAGTGAGACGGTTTAAGCGAGCCGGGGAATACAGCAAGCGCAGCGAAGCGGAGCTTGACGTGTTCCGCGAGGGCAATTTTTCGGAGCGAAGCGGAGGCAGCGTCGCTCGGAGCTAGGCGAACAAGCGAAGCGAGTGAGCCGGTTCGCGAATTGCAAATTCAAATGGGGGTGACAATTTGGCAAGCGGAAATATGAAAGCGATCAAGCGCCGCATAAAGTCCGTCGGTTCTACCCGACAGATAACCAAGGCTATGGAGCTGGTCGCTTCCAGCAAGCTTCGCAAGGCGAAAGCACGAGCGGAGCAGGCGCGTCCGTACTTCAACGAGCTTTACAAGTCGCTGTGTGAGATCGCGTCGGCGAACACCGACTTTTCCACGATCTTCACCGAAAAGCGCGAAGTAAAGAACAAGCTCTTTATCGTCATCGCGGGCGACCGCGGCATGGCGGGCGGATATAACTCGAACGTTCTGAAAATGGCGGCGGCGGCTCACGCGGAAGACGCGAACAAGCCGAAGATCATCGCTATCGGAAGAAAAGCGGGAGAGTATTTCTCGAAGCGCGACTATGATATCGTGGCTTCCTACGCGAATATCGCGGAGAACATCAAGCCCAACACGGCGCAGGACATAGCGGATATCGCTATCGAGATGTTCAGCCGCGGCGAGGTCGACGAGGTACACGTGTTCTATACGATGTTCGTGTCGTCTATGTCGCAGCAGCCCGAGACCATGCGCGTTCTTCCCATGGACACGGTGCAGCTGGAGGATTACGGAACGATGAACTACGATCCGTCGCCCGAGGCTGTGTTCAACAGGATAATCCCGCGCTTTACGGCGTCGCTTATCCAGTGCGCGGTGGTCGAGAGCTTTGCTTCCGAGCAGGGCGCGCGCCGCAACGCTATGGAGAGCGCTACCGATAACGCGGACGCTATGACGGAAAGTCTGTCGCTGCTGTACAACAGAGCGCGTCAGGCGAGCATCACGACCGAGATCATCGATATCGTTTCGGGTGCTTCGGCGCAATCATAATTGACAATGGATAATGGACAATTGACAATTGTCGGAAAGCTACAGTAATTCCTAAGAAAGGAAAAATTACAATATGGCTAATCAGAATATAGGCACGATAGTCCAGGTTATCGGCGCGGTTCTGGATATCAGGTTTGCGCCCGAAAATCTGCCTAATCTGCTTAACGCTATCGAGATCGACAACAACGGCAAGAAGCTCGTTGTCGAGGTAGCGCAGCATATCGGTGACGATCTCGTCCGCTGTATCGCAATGGGCAGCACGGACGGTCTTGTCCGCGGTATGGAAGCAGTGGACACGGGGGCTTCGATCAAAGTTCCCGTAGGCGAGCAGACGCTCGGACGTATCTTCAACCTTCTCGGCGAGGCGGTCGACAACAAGCCGCAGCCCGAGACGGAAGAGCGGTGGGAGATCCACCGTCCCGCTCCTACATTCGAGGAGCAGGAGGCTTCAAACGAGGTACTTGAAACGGGCATCAAGGTCGTAGACCTTATAGCGCCTTACCTCAAGGGCGGTAAGATCGGACTGTTCGGCGGCGCGGGCGTTGGTAAGACGGTACTTATCATGG
>CAYPWI010000536.1:0-1689 GCA_964414395.1 uncultured Ruminococcus sp. | reverse complement strand
GGCTCCAGCGGGAAGAACTGATCGGTATCGACAAAATTCGGGATATAAGTAACGCTCTCGCGCGGAACGCCGTAGCTCTCAAGCGCGCTCTTGAAGAACGGGTTCACCACCACAAGATGATCCATGCTCTTGTAGAAGTCTATCATATATCTGTAGAACACCTTGCGCGCGATCATGGGCATCCTTACGCTCTCGTCCACCGTCTCGGGAACGAAATGAACATAGCATACCGATGTTCCCTTGTGGCAGCGCCAGGGCTTCCCAAGAAAGAAGTTGAGATTTATAGTGTGATAATGCGTGATGTCCGCGCAGATGCGCGCGTTTTCGTAGACCTCGAACTTGTCCGCCAGGCTCTCACGCACGAGCTTGACCTGTTCCATATATGCCGAACCCACGCCCTGACCCTTTACGGTGGTAGCGCGCGAGATCATATTTATAGTTTTTTTATCCATCATCGTCTCCTTATTTGAAAAGCAATTCGCGAAGCGCAGCTTTATGCACGCTTTGCGCGCATAAAGCTGCTAGCCGGCTGACGGTTCGGTTCGCGGCTTTGCCGCTCTCCTCGCCGTCAGCCGCTTTCGCGAATTGCATCGCTATTTGAAAAGCAATTCGCCGGCTTGCCTCGCCGCTCAAAATACATAGATTCAAAGGAGATGAACTCAGGATCGGTCTTTTTATTTCTTTTCGGACGCGCGCTCATTGCACAGCCGGATCGCGCGTTCGTATGCCTGAACGAGCAGCCTGCCTGTTTTGTCGATGCTCTTTTCGCGGACAGACTCGTAGCCTCTTTCGACAAGCGACGGAAGTCCGCCTTCGAGAATACCTTTGGCAAGCTCCTCAAATTCATCGAGGGAATTTGCAAAATAGGCATTGTTCCCCCCCCCCCAGAGTATGAACATTTCCACTCGTCATACACGGGGATATGTCTTAGCAACACGGGTATCTTCATCGCCAAAGCCTCTAAGACTATGATACCCTCGGTCTCTTCGTAGGACGGGAACAAAAACAGATCCGCCCCCGAGAGCGCCGCCTTGATGTTCTCCTTTCCGACATAGCCGCCGAAAATGAGATTGTCGGGCGCGGTCTTGACCGCGTGACGGACTTCGCGCCCCACCAAATTCAAGTCCGCTTCACCGAACCAGATGAACTTATACTCGGGACAGCGCCGCGCCAGCTCCACAAAATCGTGAACGCCCTTGCGCTTTATGAGAAGCCCCGCGGACACTATTATTTTATCATCGTCCGAAAAGCCGTATTCTCTGCGGAACCTTCGCCCTGCTTCCTCATTCCTCTTGTAATCGTCAAGGTCTATGCCGTTGGAGATGACAAAAATTTCCTTTTTGATGCCGTAGTTCAGCAGCAGGGACTTTGAATATTCGCTCGGGGTGATGATAACGTCGCCCGTTTCGTAACAGCTCGTTATCCAGCGCTTGAACACGCCCGCGACAAGGTTTGAGCCGATATACGAGTTGCGGAAGTCCTCCATTGTGGTATGGGCGTGATAAACCAATGGGATATTCTCCCGCCTGAGCTTCTTCGCCATGGCATAGGAATGGGACATAACGGTATTGATATGCACAACGTCCGCTTCCTCAACGCTGTCGACAAGCGTTATACCGCACCTTTCGAGCGCCGCGCGCTGATGATAGAACGCCCGTCCGACGCCGCTTTTCTCGATCTTTTTCTGCA
>CAYPWI010000535.1:0-1689 GCA_964414395.1 uncultured Ruminococcus sp. | reverse complement strand
CAGAACTACGCGCTGTACGGTCACATGACCATTTACGAGAATATGGCGTTCTCGCTTATGCTCCGCAAGGAGAACAAGAATGAGATCCACCAGAAGGTAATGTCGGCGGCTGAGATCCTCGATCTTACCAGCCAGCTGAATAAAAAGCCTAATCAGCTCTCCGGCGGTCAAAGACAGAGAGTTGCGATGGGACGTGCGATCGTTCGTACCCCCAAGGTATTCCTCTTTGACGAGCCGCTTTCAAACCTTGACGCGAAGCTTCGCGGAGCGACAAGACGTGAGATCTTGCTGCTTCACAAGAGACTGAGAGCGACGATGATCTATGTAACACACGACCAGACCGAGGCGCTGACGCTCGCGGACAGGATCGTATGTATGTCCATGGGTCACGTTCAGCAGGTGGGCACACCGCTCGAATTGTATGATACCCCCGCCAATCTCTTTGTAGCATCGTTTATCGGACTTCCTCCGATGAATATGTTCGACGTTGAGATCAAGAACGGTCAGGCAGTATGCTCCGACTTCACAGTCGATCTTACCGCTGACGAGAAGGCAATGCTTTCACGCTATGAGGACAGAACGGTCGTTCTTGGCGTTCGTCCGGAGGACATCGCTCAGGGCGGAAACATTTCGGTAGATGTATACTCCAATGAAAACCTCGGTATGACGACGCTCGTAAACGGCACTATCGGAAAGCGCAAGGTGACTTGCAAATTCCGCGAATGGTCGAACTTCAAGCCGGGTGATGTTGTCAACGTTTCCTTCAACAAAAAGCACTTCTTTGACAAGGACACGACTGAATCTATAAGAATGTGATAAAGGAGAGCGAATAATTATGGGACAAAGTGTAGCTTCGGCAGCCCCCAAAAAGGGCTTTAAGGAATTTGTGCGTAAGTTTTTCGTTTCTCTTAAGCGCAATCCTCAGAATATCGCCATGGTTGTGATGCTGGTAACTTACATCTTCTATTCGATAAATCTGACGAGTATCTCGAATACGACGGCGTTCGTTATGAGACCGAATATGGGTCAATGCCAGTTTATTTCAATGCTGGTTGGTATTCTGTCGTTTGTAACGTTCCTCAGAGCGTTCCCGAGACGTGAGAAGCCGAAAATCATAATGATAGGGCTTACGGTTTTGATGCAGGCGCTGACGCTCTTCTGCGATATCGTATATCTGAAGAGAATCGACGAGAAGCTGTACGACCCCGTGAACCCGCTCAAGGTCATCGATGATATCACGGGTCTGCCCAATGACGCAGGCAGGGCGATAAACGGCGCGCAGCCTGTTGTTACGGTTCACATTATACTTCTGATAATCACGATCGCACTTATCGTTCTGCTTCCTGTTTACAGCAAGTTGATAAAGAAGATCAATACTTCTATCGATATTGCCGGCAACGAGAACATGGGTACTATCGACGTAGCTGAAGATTAAGAAAATAGTTGATGAAAAGCAGCATTAGCCTTAACCGGCTATTGTTGCTTTCATTGCAACAGGGACAAATTTGTCCGAAAGGGATAGTTTATGTCGAAAAAGAAAAAGGGACCGCAGAATAATATTGACGAGAAAAAAGCGGCAGCCGATTACTACGATCTGAAAACCGACGCGGTGGAAAAGCTTGTAAACGCTAAGGACGCGCCGGAGGTTTCCGATGCCGAAATACGCAAGTACACCTCAAAGGGTAAATT
>CAYPWI010000534.1:0-1703 GCA_964414395.1 uncultured Ruminococcus sp. | reverse complement strand
AGAATATATAGCTCAGCGGATCGCGGATGATCTCCTTGAAATTGCGCACGGAAAATGCTTTTATCTTATTCATCATATGCTCCTTTCCCGAAGTCGCCCGCGATCTTCACAAACACATCTTCAAGACCCGTTTGTCCGCTCTGCTGTTCCAGCTCCGAGAGCGTTCCCAACGCGGCGACGCTTCCGTCGATCATAATGGCGATACGGTCGGAGAGCTGCTCGGCTTCTTCCATATAATGGGTGGTTAGAATTATAGTTATCTTGCCTTTGAGCGACTCAACCACGCCCCACAGCTCACGGCGCGCCAATACATCAAGTCCGAGCGTCGGCTCGTCCAGAAACAACACCCGCGGTTCGCAGATAAGCGCCATGGCTATGGAGAGCTTGCGCTTCCAGCCGCCTGAGAGTGTCTTCGCGCGGGAATTCATAACATCGTTCATCTTAAAAAGCTTCATCGTATTCTCGATCTTCTTTGATGTTACCTCGGGGGAGTAACCGTATATCCCACAGATAAGTTTCAGGTTTTCAAGCACCGTGAGATTTTCGGCGACCGCCGTATCCTGCGGCGAGATACCGATCACCTGCTTCACCTCGGTCGACTGAGACGCGCAGTCAAAGCCGCACACCGAACATTCTCCGCTCGTGGGTTTGGCAAGGCATGATAACATTCGGATAGTGGTGGTCTTTCCCGCGCCGTTTACACCCAGCAGCGCGAACAGCTCGCCATCCTTTACGGTAAGATCGAGCTCGGATACGGCGGTTTTGTTCTTGTATCTTTTGGTGAGCTTTTTTGTCTCAATTGCGTACATAAAGTACCTCCTAGAATATTTCCGACACCTTAACAAGCGCCAGCCCCTTGTCCTCGTCTCCGAGCAAAAGCAAGGTATCGCCCGGATTGATGTCAAACACCTCACGGCATTTCTTCGGCAGCGTTATCTGTCCCTTGTCGTTGACGTGAGTGATCCCGAACATATGCTTCTTTCCCTCATCGCTTCTGTTATCGGAAACCGCCGCGTTTCGGACGAGAGAATCCACTGTTACCTCATAGATCCCCGCCAAAGCAAGGAGATTTTCGATATCGGGAAGACATTCGCCGCGCTCCCATTTCGCGATGGTCTGACGCGAAACGTTCAGCTTCTCGGCTATCTGCTCCTGTGTGTAACCGAAATGCTTTCGCAGAAGCTTTAGATTTTTAAATTCCATAACGTCACCTCATAATTATATTATAAAAAAATCTCCGAAGGATTTCAACCAATCGGAGATAACAATTATGTTAAAATTGATTTACATTTTCGTATTTTTACTATTTTTCGTAATTTTCCACAGCGAGTATCGGATATCCCCCGATGTAGGGCTTGACCATATCGGGATGCTCACTTGCGGTTTGGAAGAGCTTTTGCGCGAAACCGTCCTTCTTAAGAAATTCCATAAGGGTTTTCAGCGGAAGTTCCGATACTGTTTCGCAAACAGGCGACACGGTTATAACGCGGTCCTCACCCAGAGAATTCACGCGAAACGGCCAGATCAGACAGTCGAACGGCTTTAATTCTCCCAGAATGCAGCCGTTTTCTCCCTTGGCGGGACAGTATACAACATTATCTCCGTCGAATGTCATATCCAATACAAATTCGTTTCCGCGCGGCTTTAGTTTTACGCCGAGCTTTTCCTCGACATTTTCCCGAGTTTCCGTGAAGAAAAGCGGG
>CAYPWI010000533.1:0-1704 GCA_964414395.1 uncultured Ruminococcus sp. | reverse complement strand
AATAAGATTAGCCATAGCAGCATTGATAGAATCAAAAGCAGTCATAACGTCATTATTTGTTACGCTGCATACTTTGAAGATCTCAAGGACTTTGCCTATCGCCTTGTATGCCTGTTCGGTGCTGTGAGTCTGTTTTCTTGCAAGATAAAAAATATCGGTGATCATCGATGCAGAAACAAATCCGTTGATCTTGTGATTTTCGCAGAGCGACAAAACTTTGCACGAATCTTCAACGAATAGTTCTCTTTCCAATAATACATCAATTATGATATTTGTATCAACCATTATCTTCATATTTAGATAGACGTTCCTCTCTCAAGGATTTGCGGTCAATATTATCCGGAGCACCTTTAAGCATACCGCGCAAAGAATCAACTGCGGAGATCTGCGGGTTTACAACTTTGGCAACAGTTTTCCCATTACGGGTTATGAAAACATCTTCATGAGCTATGATCTCAAGATATTTTCCGAAATTTGCCTTAAATTCGGTCGCAGTAACAGTCATAACGATCCCTCCTAACATAATCTTCTAATTATATTATATACGATTTTATTGTAAATGTCAAGCGAGATCGTGCGAAACATTACAAAAAAATGATTTTTTTGAACGAATTATAATATTGTATAATATTATTTACAAAAGTATTCTTTCATCGCAATACTCGCATACCAGAATATCCCCGCGGTTTATAAAGCTGTGCGGCAGATACTTTTCCGTCTGCGTGACGCATTTGGGATTGGTGCAGGTGACGTTGTTATGTATTTTCCCGATAAGCAGCGGCTTCACCTTGGGAACGTTCGTCATGGTGTAGAGGATAAGCGCCATTCTTACGTACATTCCGTTGTTCGCCTGTCGGAAGTACGCCGCTCTGGGGTCGTCGTCGACGGCGACCTCTATCTCGTTGACGCGCGGCAGCGGGTGCATAACGATCATATCGGGGCGCGCGTACTGCATCTTCGCCTTGGTGAGGCAGTAGACGTTCTTTTGCTGTTCGTATTCCTCGGCGCTTGCGAAGCGTTCGCGCTGGATACGCGTCATATAAAGCATATCAAGGTCTTTGATACACTCGTCTATAGTCTTCACCTCAATGAAGCTGCTGCCGTGCGCGTTTATCACGTCCTTTATATAAGAGGGAAGCGCAAGGTCGGGCGTAGATATCAGCACGAACTTATTGTTCTTATAGCAGGACAGCGCTTTCACCAGAGAATGAACTGTCCTTCCGTATTTCAGATCGCCGCACAGACCCACGGTAAGGTTGTCCAGCCGACCAAGCTCGCATTTCAGCGTCAGAAGATCGGTGAGAGTCTGCGTCGGGTGGAGATGCCCCCCGTCGCCCGCGTTGATGACGTGGCAGTCCGCGCAGAGCGCCGCCGCCTTCGCCGATCCCTCCTGCGTGTGCCGCATAACGAGGATATCCGAATAGGTGCTGACTATCTTGATGGTGTCCTTGAGGTTCTCGCCCTTGGCTACCGAGGAATTGCCCGGATTGTCGAAGCCGATGATATTGCCGCCTAAGCGTATCATCGCCGCCTGGAAGCTCATCTGGGTGCGTGTGGACGGTTCATAGAACAGCGTCGCCATGATCTTCCCCTTGCAGCGCTCTCCGTATTCCTCGGGAGAGGCTTTGATCTTCTCCGCGAGGGAAATGATCTCGTTCCATTGGGAGACAGTGTAGTCTTCCATATCAATAAGGTGATTGTAGT
>CAYPWI010000532.1:0-1707 GCA_964414395.1 uncultured Ruminococcus sp. | reverse complement strand
CGCGCGGTCACGCGAAAGTCCGCCCGGACCCAGCGAGGACAGACGGCGCTTGTGCGTAAGCTCCGCTAACGGGTTGTTCTGATCCATAAACTGCGACAGCGGCGACGAGCCGAAGAATTCCTTCAAGGCGGCGATCACCTGACGCGTGTTGATAAGCGAAGACGGAGACACCTTCTCGGAGTCGTTGGATTGAAGCCCCATCTTCTCGCGGATAGTGCGCTCCATTCTCGTAAAGCCGATGCGGAAGTGATTTTGCAGCAGCTCTCCGACGCAGCGTATGCGGCGGTTGCCGAGGTGGTCGATATCGTCTATGTTGCCTACGCCCTCATTGAGGTTGATGAAGTAGCCCACAGCGGCGAAGATGTCCTCAAGCGTGATGTGCTTGGGGATAAGCTCGTCGGAACGCTTTTCGATGAGCTCCGCGAGCTTGTCGCGGTCATCGCCGGCTTCCTCGAGTATCTCCGCGAGCACGCCGAACTTGACCTGCTCGTTGATGCCCAGAGCCTCAACGTCCATGTCGCCGACAAAGTCGTGAATGTCGACCATACCGTTGCCGACGATCTTGATCGTGCCCTCGCCCTCGACGCGGTATACGCTAACGTCCATAACGCCCGCATTCTGTATCTCGAGAGCCTTCTCCTTGGTGATGACGTCGCCTTCCGCGGCGAGCAGCTCGCCCGTCAGGGGAGCAACGATATTCTCAGCCGCTTTCTTGCCGATAAGGCGGTCGGAGATAGCGAGCTTTTTGTTGTATTTATAACGTCCGAAGCGGGACAGATCATATCTCTTGGGGTCGAAGAACAGGTTGTCGAGCGTGGTTCTCGCGGTGTCGATAGTCGCGGGCTCGCCGGGGCGGAGCTTTCTGTAGACCTCGAGCAGCGCCTCTTCCTCGTTCTTGGTGTTGTCCTTGCCGTTTTCGATAGTCGCTCTGATACGGGGATCGTCGCCGAACTTGTTCACCAGATCCGCGTCCGTGGAAAGACCGATAGAGCGCAGGAATGTGGTGCAGGGGAACTTTCTGTTCTTATCGATGCGCACGTAGAACACGTCCGAGCTGTCCATCTCAAGCTCGAGCCACGCGCCGCGGTTGGGTATAACGGTAGCCTTGAACAGCTTCTTGCCCGTTTTATCATAATCAAAGCCGTAATAAACGCCCGGAGAACGCACGAGCTGAGATACGACGACACGCTCCGACCCATTGATGACAAATGTTCCGCTGTCGGTCATAAGCGGAAGATCGCCCATAAAGATCTCATTGTCAACGATCTCGCCTGTCTCCTTATTGAGAAGTCTGGCGGTGACCTTCAGCGGCGCCGCATAGGTAGCGTCGCGCTCCTTACATTCCTCAATGGAATACTTGGGTTCATCGTCAAGACGGTAGTCCAGAAATGACAGCTCAAATTTACCGTTTGAATCTGTGATCGGAGATACATCCTTAAAGACTTCCTTGATACCCTCCTTGAGAAACCACTCGTAAGAGTCCTTCTGAATACCGATGAGGTTCGGCATATCGATGACCTCATTGATCTTGGAAAAACTTCGTCTCGTAGTTCTTCCCGACTTCACAGGCTTTGTGTTCACCATCGGCTTGATCACTCCTTATCTAAATAAAAATTTCGGAACCGCAAATTCTGTTGCCCGCAAGCGGGCAACAGAATTTGCTAGCTGCGCTCCTTTGCGTGCCGCCCGTCTCCGCTTCGCTCCGAC
>CAYPWI010000531.1:1348-1710 GCA_964414395.1 uncultured Ruminococcus sp. | reverse complement strand
CATACCTTTTTACAATGCGCTCCTCAAAAAAAGCTCTCACCAATTTATAGATCGAATAAATTCCCAAAGCCTGTGAAAGCAAGTATGTTAAAGTATATAGCATAAACTCATTCATACTCCTACACCCACTCCTTCCCATTCGGATATGATTTTCCGCACTACCTTGCGTCTATCCCTGCCGACCGGTATTTTGTCGCCGTTCGACATGGTAATTTCCTCATATTTGATATGGCTTGTGTTATTGTAGTTTATAATGTAAGACCGATGCACCAGCAAGAATCTCGAATTAGAAAGCTGTTTCATTATTTCCGATAAGGTGGATTTAAATTCATAGCTTCCGCTTACAGTCGCGATTTTTATAT
>CAYPWI010000531.1:0-1338 GCA_964414395.1 uncultured Ruminococcus sp. | reverse complement strand
AACTCTCAAAGTACAAGATATTATTTAGCTTAATTCTAAACGCCCCCTGCTTGTTTTCGAACACAAAGAATCGCTCCGTATCACTCAATAGTTCAACGGTTAGATCTATCATTTTAAACAGCTTTTCCTTGTCTATGGGCTTTGGAAGAAAACTGAAAGGTTGAACATCAAGAAGCTGTCTATCGTAACAGTCCTTAGCTGATATGTAAACGATTTTCATAGCATAATCGTGCAGTTTTGTTCGGATCAGATGCCCAAGCTCAACGCCGTTCATCTTCACAAGTTCGATATCAAGGATTATCAAGTCACAGGAATTACTTTTTAAGTGTTCCCACAGATCCTCGGCATTGTAAAAAGGTTTCACATCAAGCGCACAATTCTTTAACCGCTGATATTCGTCCAAATATCCTGTTATCTGCGCAACCGCCTCTTGGATATCATCGCAAACCGCAACCCTGAGCATAAAATCACCGCCTTTGCAGCTATTATACCACATATTTCCTGAAAATGCAACTTATTTCTTTACAAAAAGCGGTATAATATAATTACGCGAATGGATTACTGTTTTCGTAAATTCTTCAAATACAAGTAAAGCGAAACAGATATGGCTTGGGAATGCGGATTTATGGCGACGCGAATTTTCATAGCTGACGGCTGAGAAACTTACACGGCGAGTTCAAGGCTGTCAACGTATTTCTTCTTCATCTCCATAGATGAATGAACATAACGATTGAGTGTAATGTTCACGTTCGAATGTCCCAGCAGCTCGCTTACAGTCTTAGCGTCGAATCCGCTTTCGATGCAAACGGTCGCATATGTGTGACGAAGAAGATGGAAGTTCGCGTCGCGAATACCGCACTCTCTAAGAACTACCTTGAAGCGGTTCTGCATTGTGCGCGGCTCTACCGGCTTATTGGTTCCGGACAGAATATAGCTGCCGGCAGATCGCTTTATGTTCTTCATGATCTCAAGGATGAACGCGGGAATGGGAATATCCCGTACCGAGGTTTTGCTCTTTGGGGAAGTGACAGCAATGGCTGTCTTCTGCACATTCAAGTTACCGGCAACACGCTGAACCGTTTTTGACACACGGATCACCCCACTTTGAAAATCTACATCGTTCCATGTGAGCGCACAAAGCTCCCCAATGCGCAGTCCGGAATACATCGTCAGAAGCATTCCCAGATTGCTTTCTGAAAGATTACTTTGAAGATAATTCCTCAGTCTGCCGCGCTCTACTTTGTTGAACACCTCGGTTTCCTTGCTTTCGGATTTGGGCATGGTGATGTTGTATAATAATACTTGACACAATTTATGCAATGGTATTATAATAAAAAG
>CAYPWI010000530.1:0-1734 GCA_964414395.1 uncultured Ruminococcus sp. | reverse complement strand
AGCTGATTTAGTTTCAGTGGATAACATCTTTTACCTTTCAAATCAAGATCCCGAGTTTTCGTATTCAATGTCCTCCAGATCTTCAATATACTGCATATTGTCCAGATAAATATGAACTACATTTTCTAAGAGTCTGCTTTCGGAAAAGTCCTGAGCAAATCTTCCCTCAACATCAAGCTTGAACGAGTGGAGCGCACTCTCGTTTACAAAATGGAAATTTGTTACACTGATACCCATAATACGGTATCCGTCAATGATCTTTTTGCAGTTGGAAGCAAATTCTCTCGGCGTTTTGATAACGCCCGCAAACCTTACGTTGATGTTGACAATATCGTCCGACGACAAAGCCTCAAGCCCGTTTTTCGCTCCCGAACCATATGGATCGAGATCCACCTCGACCTCCAGCGAAGCTATATCGGCGACGTGCCGAAGCTCGCGGTAACTCATATCATATATTTCAGCCGAAACAGATCTGTTGTTATATTCCTCCTTCTTTTCATCCATATTGTTGCCGAGCGAAACACACATGATGCAGCACCCCGCCACCAGCAGCGCGCTAATTGCCATGCTTGGGATATTGATCCGAAAATGTCCGTGTGTCAGCATATGGTTTGCCAGGATCTCAAGACCGATAAATACCGCGCACAGCGGCGACAGCTTTAACGGGAGCGAGAAATCATGAGCGGGCGAAAACAAGCATACTATCATCACTATGCCCATAAGGATCAAAGTAAAAGCAAGCGAAACGAAGCCGACGCCCTTTTTCGCCACGCCCTTCGCTATTTTCCCGACCTTGGGCTGTGGTTTTACGTCTACCTTTACCGAGCGGCGTTCCAAAGCCTCGTCCAGCGCCGCCAAAAGCTTTTTGTCCTGTTCCTCGATCAGTCGCTGCCTTTCATTTATCGCAGCCATCTCGTCAATTGAATTATCGGCGGTCTTCTCTTCCGACGCAGTATTGCTTTCATCGGAGACCGCTGTCGCCGCCCCGCCTTGCTGAAGCTCGGTATCTGGCTTGATGATCTCGTTTTCACCATCCATATTTGTTCCTCCTTTCATTATGAATATTTTGCCGAAGCACACTTCTAAAATAATTATATCAGATACGAGCGGCTTTGTCAATGGCTAAAAAACGAACATTTACCCGAAATATGGAAATTCGTTCAATAATAAAATGGCACTTATCAAACAGCGCTCCCAATATACCTCCGCGCAAAACCCAATATAAACAAAAAGCCCTGCCATTTTGACGGCAGGGCTTTCATTTAAATTAAAGTTCCGCGAAATACTTGATAGTTCTTACCATCTGAGATGTGTAAGAATTCTCATTATCGTACCAGGAAACTACCTGTACCTCATAGAGGTCGTCGGAGATCTTGGATACCATAGTCTGTGTAGCGTCGAACAGCGAACCGTATCTCATACCGATAACATCGGAAGATACGATCGGATCGGTGTTGTAGCCGAAGGACTCCGAAGCCGCAGCCTTCATCGCGTCGTTGATAGCTTCCTTGGTAACGTCAGCCTTATTGACAACAGCGGTGAGGATAGTGGTGGAACCGGTGGGAACCGGAACACGCTGCGCGGAACCGATCAGCTTGCCGTTCAGCTCCGGGATAACCAGACCGATAGCCTTAGCGGCGCCGGTGGAGTTGGGAACAATATTAGCCGCACCCGCTCTTGCACGTCTGAGGTCGCCCTTTCTGTGCGGACCGTCGAGGATCATCTGATCGCCGG
>CAYPWI010000529.1:0-1734 GCA_964414395.1 uncultured Ruminococcus sp. | reverse complement strand
ACTCTGAGTTGGAAAGCATAGACCGCGCCGTATCGGACTTTAACAAATCCTCAACATTCTGCGTAATACCCGTAGGAATACCGCCCCACTTACGCGCTCTCTTGTAGAGTTCAAAGAGGAAGTTTGCGCTTTCCTCATTTCTGAACAGCAGATAGATCTCGTCAATGTAAATGCGGGTTCTGATGCCGCGCTCCCTGTTGCGGACTATCTTGTCCCACAGATTTTCAAGCACGACCATCATTCCAAGCGGTTTAAGCTGTTTTCCCAAGTCCTTAATATCGTAGACCACCACGCGGTTATTCACGTTGACATTAGAGGGATAAGAGAACGTTTTCATAGAGCCGTTGACATAGAGTTCAAGTGACATATACAACGGCTTTGCCTCCTCGGACTGCTCTTTGGAGAGAATGTCGTAATAGTCTTTGAGCGTCGGCATTTCCGTTGTTTTGCCAAGCAGAAAATCGCGGTAGACTTCGTGCAGACAGTTGTCGATTATCGTTTTCTGTTCGGGAGATATGCCCGATTTTCCCATAATGGTTTCAAAGAACGACAAGAAGAAATCGTACTTTGAAGATACAACATCTTCGCCCTTGTTGTATTCTTCGAGAGAAATTTCAAGCGGATTGAGGTGCGTGTCGCTGCTCTCGGATATGTACAGCAGCTCGCCGCCAAGCGCTCTTACAAGGTTGGTGTACTCGCGTTCGGGGTCAACGATTATGATCTCGTCATTAGTCGAGAGGAACACATTCACCATTTCGCGCTTTGCGCTGAACGATTTACCGCTGCCCGGACAGCCGAGAATAAAGCCGTTCGCGTTAATGAGCGACGCTCTATTAAAGACTATCAGGTTGTTGGTGGTCTGGTTCAAACCGTAGTAAACACCGCCTTGCTGAGAGAGTTCCTTTGAGTTAAACGGCATAAAGACACACGCGCTCTCGGTCGTGAGGGTTCTGCGGACTTTCAGACGGCAGTTCCCAAGCGGTAAGCAGCTTGCAAGCGCGTCCTCTTGCTGATAGTTCGCACGGCTTGTTGTGCAGACCTTTGTACGGAAAACCGCCTCTATCTTATCCGTGTTGTTTTCCAAGTCCTCAAAGCTGTTACCCGTTATCATCACAACAAGGTTGAGAAGAAACATCTTCTGGTTCTTGCTCTGCAAATCGTTCAGCAGCTCCTCGCCCTCTTCGAGCGACTGTTTCAGATCATCGGAGATAACATCGGTGTACACTCCGTGCTGCGCCGCTTTTTTCTCTTTCTGCATTTTATTTGAGCGCATCGCCGTGAGCTGCCTTTTTACCACCTTTATAGCCTCGCTTGGTTCTACCGGCGCGATATTTACCGTGACAACGATAGGCAGCGACGTTTCGCACAAATCCTTTAAAATATCGTCAACCAATGATGACGGCAAATGCTTTAAATAGACCATTCGCGCGTACTTGTCGTTGTACAGAAAATAGTCTTTCTTAAACTCGAAGTAATCAGGACAGCAAAGGCTCTTTTCCGCGCCGCGCATAAACTGCGATGTGGTTATGGGGCGTATCTCTTGATTTACCCCACGGAAGATGTCAGCGATTATGCGTATTCGTTCGTTTGCTTTAGGTTTTTCGATATTTGTGCCGATTTTCTGAAAGCCCGCTCTGAGTGCAAGTTCGTTTGCGGCAATTTTCTGTTGAGCGAGTTCAAGGGTAGCCGCCGTGACCGTGACCGTAAAATATTTCTTCGTGGAAATGCCATTCT
>CAYPWI010000528.1:0-1741 GCA_964414395.1 uncultured Ruminococcus sp. | reverse complement strand
GAGAGATCTTAAGCTTGAAAGGGATCTTTACGAAAATTGATCGGAAAGGAGAGTGTGTATGAAGCGAGACCGTTCGTTATTTCTGACAGCGGCGCTTTTATCGGCGTTTATATCGACACTCTCCGGCTGCGGCGGACACAATGACCCGATAACGTCCGATCTTCCCGTTTCCTACAGTGCGACCGGTTCAAGTTACACATCGAATGATGTTCACATCTCGGACGCTCCTTCAAGTACCTACGAAAGCTCTTTGGTGATAGTTTCGGACAGCTCCGACGCTCCGCCCGAAAGCTCGGAAATTCCGAGCGATACCGATAGTTCCGTTTCGGATAATATAAACAGCTCGGTCGAAAGCTCTTCGTCCTCCGTCCCGAAAAGTGAAGCTTCATCGAGCGCGGCTGCGTCGGCTTCAAGCTCTTCGTCATCGGAGGATCCGCCGCCCGTGGTCGTCATTCCGGATTTTGCCGTTCCTACGTCTCCCGGAGTGAAGATCGTCACCGCGAAAAACGGCGTTCTGGACTATTCCAACGCCGATGACGGATATATCTCGGCAACGTATACGGGCGACAAGGCTAAGTGCAAGCTTCAGGTGATAGCCGCGGGTGAGACCTATAATTTCGATGTTGACGCAAACGGGCAGACACAATATTTCCCGCTTTCAATGGGAAACGGTACGTATACCATCGTGCTCCGCGAGCTGGTGGACGGCACGGCGGCTTCCTATTCGGTGGTATTGCGGCAGGAGATCGAGGTCAATATGAATGATCCGCGCTCGCCGTACCTCTATTCTAATAGGTATGTGAACTTTTCTAAGAATTCCGACTGCGTATACAAGGCTGCGGAGCTTTGCGCGGGTATCGGCGATAACGGGAATATTGAAAAGATCGCCGCGATATTCCAATGGGTAACCTCTAATATCACATACGATCATCAGCTTGCCGCGACGGTCAAGAAGAACTACTGTCCCGATCCCGATACAACGCTTAAGAAAAAGACGGGCATATGTTATGACTACGCTTCTCTTATGGCGGCGATGCTGCGTTCGCAGCATATACCGACAAGACTGGTCATAGGCGACGCTTCGCCCGACATCTATCACGCCTGGAACGAGATCTACACCGAGCAGACGGGCTGGATAACCCCCGAGCTGCTGCTGAAAAACAACGGCTACAACATAGCGGACGCGACGTTCTACGCGAGCGCCAAGGATAAGCAGCAGATCTCTGATTACATATCGAACTCCGCGAACTATTATTCGATCTATTATTATTGATAGACCGCATTGACGAAAAGGAACAAAACGATCATGATAAGAAAGCTTTCTCCCGATGAGACATCTTACTTCTGCGAACAGCTGGCGCTTATGCTGGGCGCGGGTATGCAGCTCGGCGACGGGCTGGAGATCTTGTGTGAGGATCTTGACGATAAAAGGATAACGGCTGTCTGCCGCGCTCTTGACGAGCGGCTGAACGATGGCGAGACATTGGCTCAGGCAATGGAAGCAAGCGGCGTTTTTCCCGATTATTCCATAAAAATGACAAGGATAGGCGAAATGACGGGTCAGCTGGAAAAGGTGCTGAACGGTCTTTCGGAATACTACGCCGACCGCGCGGAGATCCGCCGCACGGTGCGCTCGGCGGTGCTTCACCCCATGATGCTGCTTGTGATGATGACGGTGGTCATAATAGTTCTGGTGACGCTGGTGCTGCCGATGTTCGGCGATATCTTCAAGCAGTTTGAC
>CAYPWI010000527.1:0-1746 GCA_964414395.1 uncultured Ruminococcus sp. | reverse complement strand
GTAAAGAAGTCTTATCCACTTGAAGTCCAGCTCGCACAGCTTGTCGAGAAGCTCGGGCAGCGCCAATTTATTATAGAGATCAAGCCCGTAGCGTGTTACGTCCTGCGCTATGAGAATAAGCTCCTTAACGCCGCTGTCGGCAAGACCTTTCGCTTCGTTTACTATATTCTCGATAGGGCGGCTCCTGAACCGTCCGCGTATCTGAGGGATAGCGCAATAGGTGCAGCAATTGTCGCACCCGTCCGCAATGCGCATATACGCGTAATGCGGCAGTGTGGAAAGCACTCTCTCGCCCTCCATAGTATGCCGATCTTTCTCGCCGAATACGCACACGCGCTCTCCGTTTTGCATACGCGCGAATATATCGGCGATATTCTCATATTCGGAAATGCCGATAACCGCGTCCACCTCGGGATATTCCCTGCAAAACTCCTCGCGGTAGCGTTCCGAAAGACAGCCCGACACGGCTATGTACTTGATAGTGCCCTCTTCTTTGAGGGTGATAAGCTCGTTCAGCCACTCTATAGCCTCTTCCTTAGCCGCCGTAATGAACCCGCAGGTGTGCAGCAGTGTTATATCCGACAGCCCCGGCTCCTCAACGAACGCGTAACCCGCGTCGGCAAGCCGCGCCATTATCATCTCCGCGTCTACCTGATTTTTCGCGCAGCCCAATGATACGACCGCGACTTTAGTTTTTTCCACACTCATCTTTACCCCTTATTTGAATAGAAATTTCAAAAGAGCAGTTTGCTTCGCGCTACGCAAACTGCTCGCCTAGCTCACGGCGTGTTCCGTGCTTCGCTGCGCATATTTTAAAGCAATTTGCGAACTTTGCTAGCCGGCCGGCGGCTCAATTCGCGGCGCTGCCGCTCATTTTCGCCGTCAGCCGCTTTCGCAAATTGCATCGCTCTCCTGAATGTTGATCTTGTCACAGCTTCAGTACTCATCAAAATACTCCCCGCCGTCGGGATCATCATCGTCATCGGCGCACTCTGCGACAGCCTCTATACAGCGCTTCACCGCCGAATAATCGAACCCTCTTCTCATAAGCGCGGCGATAGTCCTGCGGCGGTCGTCAAATGTCCCGATCTTCGCGTAATACTTCTTCTCGATCAGCGCTTTCAGTTCCTCGTCAAGCTCATCATCGGGAAGATCGGCAAGGGTGTTCTCGACAAGCTCTCTTGAAAGTCCGCGTTTCAGCATCTCCTGCTTCGCGCGGCGTGTTCCGAAGCGCTTGCGGTGGATAAGATATTCCGCCAGCCGCGGGGCGTATTCCTCATCATTGATATACCCGAGGCTTACGATATATTCCACCGCTTCTTCGGCTATCTCCTCACCGTAAGTCTTGGTGAGCTTTTGCAGCAGCTCGCCGCGGCACATCGAGCGCTCGCCCAGCAGATACAATCCGCGCTTTTTCGCCTTGCGGACGATATCCGCGTTCTTTATCCGATCCAATGCCGCGGGTGAAAGTTCCGTGCCCTCGCTTAATGAAAAATCCTCCGCGACGGTTTGGTTTATGTAGGATCTTTCACCGTTGTCGAGCCGCACTTCCCAGGTGTCACCTTTATATTCCGAAAGATATGTTATCTTCATTTATCACTCAAGATCCTCGGGAGAGAACTCCGAAAACTCGTCGTCAGCCTTTTCCTCGGCGGCTTTCTTGCTCTTTGAGGACTTCTTGGGCTTCTCGGTCTTTTCCGTTTTATCGGTCTTTTCAGCCTCGCCCTAGTCAGCCGCGGGAGAAAC
>CAYPWI010000526.1:0-1754 GCA_964414395.1 uncultured Ruminococcus sp. | reverse complement strand
AAAATCCCAGAAATTCTTTGCAAAAATTGTGTCAAGTGATATTGACAAAATCAAACTTAGTAGGTCACCCCAAAGCAAGGCACCCTTCAAACCTACCATTTCGATAGTTTTGAATCATCGCCCGATGGAGTAACAAAACGTTACTTCATAAAACAACAGACGCACAAGGAAAAATGATTACCTGATACTTCTCGCTACCGAAACGGTACTTGAGGGGGCGTAACGAATCGTTACACCCATAAAAAACAAAACCGCATTACGAACCATATAAATGGCTCTGTAGAGCCACTGTCATAAAGATGCAAGAAATCGTAGTGGCAGTCGGGACGCAAATTAACGAAAAGCGAGTGAGCGTAAGTGTTCACTCGCTTTTGCATTTCATACCCACCGCCTTGCTTCAAAAGCTAAATTGTCGATGTCATCTGAAAACAGTCAGCACCCCCTTATCCATTTCGGCTACCGTATCACACAGCACGTCAATATCCTCCGCCGAATGTGAAGCTATCAAGATCGTCTTGCCCTGTTCTTTCAGATCGAGCAGATACTGCCGCATATCCTTTACTCCGTCCTTGTCGAGACCGTTCATCGGCTCGTCGAGAATAAGAAGCTCTGGGTCTTCCATTATCGCCTGAGCAAGCCCCAGACGCTGGCGCATACCGAGCGAGTACTTACGAACATGACGTTTTAAATCCGGGTCAAGTCCAACTTGAAGCATTGCTTGCTTTATCTGCTCGGAACCTATTTTTTTATTAAGTTCCGCCAACAACTTTAAATTACGGTATCCCGAATAATGGGGAATGAACTCCGGAGTTTCAATTATCACTCCGATGTTTTGGGGGAAATCACAATCCTTTCCAATTTCCTTTCCATCAACAAAAATCGTTCCCGAGGTTGGATGTACAAAACCACAAATACACTTCATCAGCATAGTTTTTCCGCTGCCGTTCCTACCAATTATTCCATGTATTTTTCCTCTTTCAAACAAATAATTGATACAATTTAATATTTTGTTTTTCCCGATAGTGAGATTAATATTTTGGACGTTTATGATTGTATTCATTATGAAAACCTCACTTTTTTTGAAACAAATAAATTTGCTGCCAATAAAGCAGCAAAAAACAGACCAAGATAAATATACGAACCCGTCAGCGTAAAGAATTGCTTTCTAAAAAATTGATCAAAGTGCCAGCCGAAGACCGTATGAGTTATAGGAAACGCCCACATCATAGGCGAAGCGCCGCTGTCCGATGCCAATCCAAAAAGTGTCAGAGCAGTGCCGAGCACCACCCCTGTGTCGCCGAGAGAAAGCATTTTAAACAACATAATGATAAGACATAAAATCAGTGTGTACAGGAAAATCAACACTGCCGAATGGAGTATCACCTCGACGGGTTTTCCCTGTATATAAACAGATGATTCCACGGCAAGATTTGTATATTTGCCGTGTATTTCGGGGTGTTCAATATACAACTTTGTGGTGTAACTACTCCACTCGTTGATAAAATCGCATTTACCCGCGCAGTAAAACAGAGTTCCCAATATAAGTGTAAGAATATAGGTCAGCGATGATGCCGCGGCAAATATCAGTTCTCCAAACACCCAACTTTTGCGCGACATTCTGTAAATGTAAAAAATACTACCGTTAGTCTTTGGAAAGTCTGTCATCAGTGCTATAAAAACTATCGGTATGGCAACGGTGTAAACGCTTTTTGAGAAAATAAGAGCAAGCGGCTCCGCAACATTTACCGTATAGC
>CAYPWI010000525.1:0-1757 GCA_964414395.1 uncultured Ruminococcus sp. | reverse complement strand
TAGGGTAACTGGTCGCCAAGCAAAATTGAAGCGAAATTTGAGCCGTTTCTGCGCGAGTTTGGGCAGAGCGGTTCGCAGAGCTGATTGCAGGAAGATAAAGCGATTATTTCACGGCTGATTCGGGCAGATATGAGGGTATGATTTTCATGCAAGTTAAATGGACGTGGTCGTCCCGAGCACAGCGGACGGGCAAAGCCCGCCGCAAAGCGAAATGTCGAAAAGTAAGAAGGGGGTTGTAAAATGGGATATCCAAAAAAATCGGGGTTGCAGAGCAATACAAACGCGATCACAAAGCCAAATCAAAGCACAAAGCAAGGTGTCGGTAATAAGGAGAAGTTCCCTTTATGGGCTTATCCGGAAACGTTGGAGGAAGTCGGCGAGGTATACGAGCAGGACAACTGCCGTTCAAAGAGTGAGTTCATAGAAAAGGCGGTCAAGTTCTATCTTGGCTATCTCAAACAGGAGAAGAATGTGAATTACTTATCGCCGATGATCACTTCCACAATGGAGGCAGTCATAAGCGGCTGCGAGCAGCGAATGAACCGAAATATGTTTAAGATCGCGGTCGAGCTTGGCAAGATTGCTCACACATTAGCCGCCGCGAACGATGTCAATGATGATACCTTACGAGAACTTCACGCGATGTGTGTGGATGAGGTACGGCACATAAACGGCGCGATCAGCTTTGAAAGCGCGGTCAAGTTCCAGAACGATGAGGAGGACTAAATGAGAAAAATTATCGGTTATAATTTCAAAAAAGCAAAGGGATTGGTCAGACCTATGTGCGAGGATATGCCCGAGGTGAAGAAAATAAAATTCACCGACCGCGAGATCGACGGCGTGAATTATCGGGTATGGTCGGCGTTCACGGACGAGATAAATGCCGCCGACAGTCTTGAAAAACTTATGCTCAACAGACTCGAAAGTGACGAGGACGAGGAGCAGGAGGAACAGGAGTTCCCTACCCTTAAGATGTGATTTCTTACGAAAAAATTTTTCGGCGGCGGGAAAAATCGCTGGACTTTTGCAAACGGTTGTGGTATACTGTTGGTTGCAAGACAAAGCGATCCGCTGCCGGGAAAGGAGTTTTATGATAAAACAGCAGCATTACAAAGCGGCGCTCTATTGCAGACTTTCGGTGGACGACGGTAACTTCGGCGGAAGCGTCAGCATCGAAACACAGAAAGTTCTGCTGGAGCAATACTGCAAGGATCACTCGATAACCGACTACACCTTTTACTGCGATGACGGGTGCAGCGGTACAAACTTCAACAGAGAGGCATTTCAGAAAATGTACGGCGATATCCAGAGCGGAAAGATCAATCTGGTTATTGTAAAGGACCTCTCGCGGTTCGGCAGAAACTATGTTGAAACGGGAATGTATGTGCGGGAGTTTACCGACAGCAACGTTCGGTTTATCGCGGCGGACGATAACTATGACTCGCTGGTGAACGGCGATGATCTACTCTTCCCGATAAAAAATGTCGTGAACGAAATGTACGCCCGTGACGTGTCCAAAAAAACTAAAGCGGCTAAGAAAGCCAAGGCGCGCGACGGTCAGTTTATCGGCTCGAAAGCGCCGTTCGGTTACAAGATTGACACCGCCGACCGTCATCATCTGATAGTCGACGAGCCTGCCGCGCAGGTAGTAAAGCGGATATTCAGGCTTGCCGCCGAGGGTATCGGCTACAACAAAATGGCTAAAATGTTCCGCGAGGAAAAAGTGCTTACACCTATTGCTTACTTCAACAAAAATA
>CAYPWI010000524.1:0-1760 GCA_964414395.1 uncultured Ruminococcus sp. | reverse complement strand
TTTCCGCGAAAACGTCCTCTGTACGCAAATCCGCTTTCGTCATTTGAGGATATAAGCCGGCTTTTATCGCCCGCGTTGCGGATCTTTGACGGATGCTTATACGTTACGGGAAGAATTTTGCCTGTGGCGTAACAAAGCTGCTTATCCCAATCGAGTGTGGAATTATATTCGATAAAACTGTTGATGAGGTCTTTATCTTTCCATGTGCGGCTTTCACAGGATCCGTCGCGGTAGTTTATCCGAAAGCGGACGAACGCGTCTTCCTGGGGTATGCCCTCGATCTTCTCGCCGCTTTTTAACATTCCCCGATCATCGGCAATGATCGAACCGCTTAAGATCAAGTCGTGCATTAAGCTTTCCTTTTTCAGATACTTCAGGACTGCAATTACGGCTTTGTGAGAATGCTCCGAATTTGCCCATCTCTCCAGCTGATCGATATACGCGCCGAAATAATCGGAGTTATCGGAATTTTTGCCGCTGAAATATTTTCCGTAGTCGCCCGCGATATATACCAGC
Source organism: uncultured Ruminococcus sp. (assembly GCA_964414395.1). Classification (GTDB taxonomy): domain Bacteria; phylum Bacillota; class Clostridia; order Oscillospirales; family Ruminococcaceae; genus CAG-115. Next base: position 1,244 of record CAYPWI010000524.1, on the reverse strand, counting down.
TTATCCGCAAACGGGTGAGGGAATATACCCGACGATCGCGCGGCGGAATCGTTTGATACGGGGATAACAGTCACCGCTTCCGATTTTGGAACTCTTTCCGCTTTCATGAAAGTGCCTTCCTCATCGAGCATGACCTCGATCTGAGCGTTCGCGGTGGAATGTGAGATCGGGAGCAGCAGCGGATCTTCGCTGTACGGTCCGCCCCAATTCTTTTCGTAAACGGCATAAAGCTCGTTAGTCCAACTCAATTCCTTCACCTCCCGAAAACTCGTCCGCGCCGCTGAAATTGTCCTTGCCGAACGGTTTGATCTCCATTTCCTTGATGTGGCGCTTTACCGTACATTCTTCCGGACGGATAAAATCGATCACGCCGTTTTTCATGATCGGCTGCCAAAATCTGACCGTCATTTTCCCCTTATCCTCGGGGCAGACCGCCTCGTCCGCGTAGGTGATCCCGTGGAGCATAAGCGCATAGGGGATGTCACCTTTTTCGTCATAGCAGCTTTTGCCCTCGTCGAATTTGCACGGTTCAACATAGCCCTGACATTCCCGAACGCCGAGAAAAATATCCCGCCGTCCGCCGCGCTCTATCATGCGCTTTGCGATGTTGTGGTGCTTGTTTTCGTTTCGATCGGCGGCGAGCTCGGGGCGATTTTCGTTCCACTCGAAATGTGCCCTCACTTGATAGCATACATCACATAAATAGGTGTAGTATGCCAGATCGTTTCCGCCGCCGTAATTGATAGGGCGAACGCCCTTGCGCAGCGTGCGGATAGGATTGACGACGCGCACGGAGTCAACGATCCACACAAATGTTGGCTTCCAGTAAATTGAGTGAAGAATACCTTTCAGAGCCTCGTACGTTGGTATGGGGTATGAGAACTTCTCTCCGCCGGCTCTGGTCAGAACATCCGAAAACAAAGCATAATCCGCTGTTACGGAAAATTCGACCGTATTGCGATAGCTCATTATATCAAACCTCCTTTTGAAGTTCTGTAATAATTATAATGCTTTCGGTTCAATTTGTCAAGTACTTTTTTGGAAAAAATCATATTTCAAGAGTCTGTCACAAAACGGTCACACAATCGTCATTCTTTAAGAATATAATAAAGCGTCGCCATTAGGCGTGGATTGAAATTGTAATAATTATAATGACATTAGCCCCGCGGGTGTACTCCCGCGGGGCATTTTTTATACTAATTCCTGATTGAAAACAGACAAAGATTTGCGAGGATGATTTTTGC
>CAYPWI010000523.1:0-1761 GCA_964414395.1 uncultured Ruminococcus sp. | reverse complement strand
TGTTCCGCAAGGATGGCGGTATAATTCGGTTTGAGGTCGAGGATCACGGCGAAGGCATTTCCGCCGAAAATCTGCCGTATATCTGGGATAGATACTATAAAGTCAGCGAAAGAAACGGTACACACAAGCGTCCCAAAATGGGCAGCGGTATCGGACTCGCTATAGTAAAAAGCGTTCTCGAACAGCATGGTTTTGCGTATGGAGCGCAAAGTCAGGAAGGCGTCGGGAGCACGTTCTGGTTTGAAGCACCAGAATATTCCGAAAAGACCGAAGAACCAAAGCCGACACATTCAAAGCGATTTAACACCGATAAGTCAAATAAAAACAAACAATGATATATCCGCTTGCAGAAACATAATGCAGGCGGATATTTTTGGCTGATTATGGTTGGATGGGTTTTCTTGCTTCTATATTGCGTAAAACTTCAATTTTACGCAATTATATATAGTAATCTTTTTACCTTCTCTCCCATCCGCCGAACCAATCTGCGTACATTCATTGTAACAAAAACCTCAATTACTATGCAAGGAATTATAGTATCCCTTTATAAAAAAGACAAAAAATTCAAAGTATATTTCCATCGGAGATCTCAATTATCCTCCCGCATTGTTCGGCAACTTTGGGATCGTGCGTGACTATCACGACGGTTTTTCCCTCGGAATTCAGCTTCTTGAAAACGTCCATGATCTCGGCAGAAGTTTTCGTATCAAGCGCGCCCGTCGGTTCGTCGGCGAGGATAAGCGACGGTTCGTTTACTATAGCCCTGGCTATGGCGACTCGCTGCTTTTGTCCGCCCGAAAGCTTGTTTACGGGCTTTTTGGCGAATTGTTCCATTCCGACGGAACTTAGCGCGTTCATCGCAAGCTCGAAACGGTTCGGCTTTTTGTGCTTTGAGAATTCCAGCGGCAGAAGAACGTTATCAACAGCCGAAAAATCCTCCACCAGCGCGAAATCCTGCATGACCATTCCGATCTTCTCGTTGCGGATCTTCGCGGAGGTCTTCTCGGAGAGGTTCTTGACAAGGGTGCCGTCTATCTTATATTCGCCGCCCTGATAATCGTCGATGCACGCGAGAATGTGCAGCAGAGTTGACTTCCCCGCGCCCGATTTTCCGATTATCGCCGTCATCTCTCCGTCGTTTATCTTTAAAGAAACGTTTTTCAGCGCTGTGAATTCGTTCGCTTTTTTGTGATTGTATATTTTCGTTAAATTGGATATCTCTATCATATTGTCCTCCATTATTCCGCCTTATTCCGATTGCAGAAGCGCCTTGGGCGTTACCGACCGGAGCATGATAAGCGGCATTATCATTGAGAATACAAGATATATTGCTAGCAGCCCCAGCAGCGTCAGCACCATTGGAGCGTTCCATATTATCATAAATGTCTCGGACAGCGCCGTAAAGCTTATCACGATAAGTCCTGCCGCAGTGATAACCAGCGCCGCAGCACCCGTTATCAACGCCTGGAAGAAGTTGACAAGCGCGCACTGCCGCCATTGCAGCCCTATCACATAATACTTGGCGTAATCCTTTAGCCTTCGCCGCGCCGATATCGCCGAAGTACTGATAGAACTTACAAGTGTGAGTATTAGCAGGATAACTACTATCGGCAGCAGCTTCATTAGTTCCGCGCGGAGATATTCTTTGCTGTTTTGGTTGAGAGAGCGGCCGGCTTTCTTGTGGAATTGATCACCGAACGGATGTATATCGGTGACGTGCTTGGGATGTGCTTGCTTATTCTATGTGCCGATATCCTCTAC
>CAYPWI010000522.1:0-1762 GCA_964414395.1 uncultured Ruminococcus sp. | reverse complement strand
CCTGTATGTCTCATTGCGATGATGATCGGTATATTGACTACTGTCGCGCAGACTCGCGGACTGTTCACTATGAAGGCGACGCGTCCCAAGTTCTCGCGGCTCAACCCGCTTGAGGGCATAAAGAAGATGTTCTCGATACAGGCGGTCGTGGGCATCGTAAAGGGACTTATTGAGGTCATAATCATAGGGTATCTGGTTTTCAGCGAGATACGAGACAGACTTCCGACCATTATCGGGCTTGCCAACGCGGGGGTCATGCAGGGATTAACATACGCGGCGTCTATAGTTTATGATGTGGTAATGACGATCTGCGTCGTATTGGTGTTTGTCGCCGCGGCGGATTTTCTGTTCCAGTGGTGGCAGTTTGAGAAGAAGCTCAAGATGTCCAAGCAGGAAGTCAAAGAAGAGTACAAGCAAATGGAAGGCGACCCGCAGGTCAAGAGCAAGATAAAGCAGCGTCAGCAGCAGATGGCGCAAAGCCGTATGATGCAGGAGGTGCCGAGCGCGGATGTTATCATCCGTAACCCTACGCACTTTGCCGTGGCGCTGAAATACGACCAGGACAAGAACCGCGCGCCCGTGGTAGTGGCGAAGGGCATGGATTTTCTCGCACGCAAGATCGTCGAGATAGGCGAGGCGAATAACGTATATTGTATGGAAAATCCCCCGCTGGCGCGTGCATTGTATGCTCAGGTGAACATAGGTCAGGAGATCCCGTATGAGCTGTATGACGCGGTTGCCGAGGTGCTGACCGTCGTCTACAGAGAAAAGAAGAAAACTCTCCACGCGTAATGTGTGGTTTGACTATAGCGCCAAGATCAACATATCAGCGGCGCATTAAAGCAACTTTTGACACGATCGATATACCGCTATGCAGCAATTTTCAAAAAGTGTCGAAATTTTTTGATAGAAAAATTTCGACCGTTTTTCGCTCGGTTGCAGACGAAGCGAAGCGGAGTCTGCAGGCGAGAGAGAATTTTGAAAATTATTAAAATAACTGCAGGCGAGAGAGAATTTTGAAAATTTTTAAGATAAGAAGGTGAGAAATTGATAAGGAAGATATTGAGCAATTCGATGGTATTGTTTATCATCTTTATCATACTCGCTATTATTATCCCGCTGCCCTCATGGCTGCTGGACTTTATGATAATGCTGAACATAGCGCTGTCACTGGTCATTCTGATCATGACGATGTTTATAAAAGAGGCGCTGGAGTTTTCGGTATTCCCGACGGTGCTGCTGCTCTCGACGGTGTTGAGACTGTCGCTGAACATCTCGACAACGCGTGGGATCCTTTCCTCGGGGTACGCGGGAGAAGTAATAAAAGCATTCGGTAACTTTGTAATGGGCGGCGACGCGATCGTCGGCTTCCTGATATTCATAATCATTGTATTGGTGAACTTTATAGTTATCACCAAGGGCTCGGAACGTGTATCCGAGGTAGCGGCGAGATTTACGCTCGACGCTATGCCCGGTAAGCAGATGGCGATAGACGCGGATCTCAACTCCGGGCTTATCAACGAGGAACAGGCGAAGAAGCGCCGTTCCAATATACAGCGCGAAGCGGATTTCTACGGCTCCATGGACGGTGCCACGAAGTTTGTAAAGGGCGACGCGATCATGTCTATCATCACGACGCTCGTAAACCTTATAGGCGGCGTTATCATCGGTATGGTGCGCGACGGCGGCGATTTCGGAACGATCCTCAGGTCTTTTCCGATTTCTCTTTTGGAGCTGCTTCCTGGTCATATTACACAAGAAA
>CAYPWI010000521.1:0-1764 GCA_964414395.1 uncultured Ruminococcus sp. | reverse complement strand
GGGAATCGCCCTTGAAGTGCGAGCGGATATATTCGTCAAGCTCATCCTCGTCGAGGTTATCCCCGTCAATAAGCAGCTGTGTGTCGTATCTGAATTCTATTTCTTCCATTTTACTTGCTCCATTTCATTGAAATATCGAACGCCCTTACACTGTGAGTAAGCGCGCCGAGACTGATTATATCAACACCCGTTTCGGCTACCTCGCGGATATTCTCCATCGTAATATTACCCGAAGCCTCGGTCTTGGCTCTTCCGTTTACAAGCTCGCAGGCTCTTCTCATATCCGTGATGGACATATTGTCGAGCATGATGACATTCACGCCGCAGTCGAGCGCTTCCGCCACATCATCGAGAGTGCGCGCCTCGACCTCGATCTGGAGCATATGCCCCGCCTTCTTGCGCAGTTCCTTGACCGCCGCCGTAATGCCGCCGTAAGCGTCTATGTGATTATCCTTGAGCATCGCCGCGTCTGTGAGGTTGAAACGGTGATTGCGCCCGCCGCCTAATGTCACCGCGTACTTCTGAATGGCGCGAAGTCCGGGCAGGGTCTTGCGCGTATCGGTGATCGACGCTTTTGTGCCCTCGACAAGCTCCACGCATTTTCTCGTATAAGTGGCTATGCCGCTCATATGCTGGAGAAGATTTAAAGCGGTGCGCTCGGCTTTCAGCATGGCGCGGGTGTGACCGTTGATGACCGCTATTTTGTCGCCATTTGCCACTTTCGCTCCGTCGTCTACCATAAACTTTATGTCGATCTTGTCGTCGAGCAGGGTGAATACCCGCGCGGCGATATCCAGACCCGCCACAACTCCGTCCGCCTTTGCCATAAAATACGCGTCGGAATAGCTGTTTTCGGGGATCAGCAGATCGGTGGTGCTGTCGATGTAGTTGATGTCTTCTTCGAGCGCCTTTTTAATAAGGTCGTCCACATAAAAGGGAAGTAAAGTCATTTGTCGGTGTCCTTTCTGTCAATTATTTCGGTGAGGATTATGTATGCTACGGTAACGAGCGATTTGGTTTCCACAAACTCGGCAGTTACGGCAAATCCGCCCTTGTCGAGCGTTTCTTTAAGCTCGGTTATGCGTTTCAGTCCTTTTTCCGCTTCCTCATAGTTCGGGAAGACGAAGTAGGACTTCTGCATAATAGCGCGCACTTCCTCGGGAATTCCCTTGGGGAGCGGCTTGCCCTCGGGAGCGCTCATATTATATTCCGCAAATTCGCCGCCGGTATGCGCATCGGGCTTTTTGTTTATATCCTCGGCGATAAGCCGCGAGAACACCAGCGCCTCCAGCAGGGAATTGCTGGCTAATCGGTTCTTCCCGTGAACGCCCGTGTGGGAACATTCTCCCGCTGCGTACAGCCCATCGATATTAGTAGCGCCCTTGTCGTCAACGTTGATACCGCCCATCAGATAATGCTGGCAGGGGTATACGGGGATAGGCTCCTTGGTCATATCGTAGCCCTTTTCGAGAACTTTGGAGTAGATCATGGGGAAGTGGTTTTTGATGAAATCCGCGTCCTTGTAAGAAATATCCAGCCAGAACTCGTCGCTGCCCGTTTTCTTCTGCTCTTCCATAATGAACTTGGAGACCACATCGCGCGGGGCGAGCTCTTTTCTTTCGGGCTCGTAGCCCGGCATAAAGCGCTCTTTGTTGCAGTTGAGCAGATACGCGCCCTCTCCGCGCACCGCTTCCGAAATAAGGAAGCACTCCTGATTTTCGCGGTCGGCGAAGGCCGTCGGGTGGAACTGCACATAGCTTAAAT
>CAYPWI010000520.1:0-1767 GCA_964414395.1 uncultured Ruminococcus sp. | reverse complement strand
CGGGCGGAGTTCCTATTTACGAGCAGATAGCTTCGCAGATAAAGGGACAGATACTGGGCGGTACACTCAAGGAGGGTGACGCGCTGCCGTCTATGAGGGCATTGGCGCAGGATCTTCGGGTCAGCGTCATCACTACCAAGCGGGCGTATGAGATACTCGAGAGCGAGGGGTTCATTCAGTCGTTTACGGGGCGGGGGAGCTTTGTCTCGGCAGCCGATCCCGAGATGCTCAAAGAACAGAACCTCCGCGAGATCGAAGAGCATTTGTCAGCCGCGACGGACATAGCCAAGCGCAGCGGAGTTTCCAAGCAGGAGCTGCTTGATATTTTGAGTGTTTTCTTCGACGGTCAATGAGGAGTTTTATTATGGATAATTGTATAGAAGTCAAGAACGTTTCGCGGAGCTATCCGCAGTTCAGCTTGAAGAATGTTTCGTTCAATGTGCCTTACGGCTCTGTGGTAGGGTTTATAGGCGAGAACGGAGCCGGAAAATCCACGACCATTAGGGCGATATTGGGTCTGCTCAAAAAGGGCGAAGGGAGCATCACCGTGCTCGGCGAGAACGCGGACGATCTTTCTCCTGCCACTAAGGAGAAGATCGGCGTGGTGTTCGACGGGCTGTCGTTCCCCGAAAATCTGAACGTGCGTCAGCTCGATCGCGTAATGTGCGGCATTTATAAGACATGGGAAAGCGAAAAATTCTTCTCGTTTATGAAGAAATTCGAGCTGCCGTTGGATAAGAAGTTCAAGAGCTTCTCGCGCGGCATGGTGATGCGGCTTTCCATAGCTGCGGCATTGTCTCACGCGACGCAGCTGCTGGTGCTCGACGAGCCGACCAGCGGATTAGACCCCGTTATGCGCTCGGAGATACTCGATATCTTCCTCGATTTTATGCAGGACGAAACGCACTCGATACTTATGTCTACTCACATCACGAGCGATCTCGATCATATCGCCGACTACATCTGCTTTATCCACAAGGGCGAGATCGTCTTCACCGAGGAGCGCAATGAAATGCTGGAGCGTCACAGAATTCTCAAATGCACCGACGAGCAGCTTGCTATGATCGATAAGGAAGACATCATCGGAGTGCGCCGCGGACGCTACCAGAACGAGGTGCTGACGACCGCCGCGGATAAATACCGCGATATTCCCGCGGATAAGCCGACCATAGAAGAGATCATGGTCTACTATGTGAAGGAGTGATCGTATGAGGGGAATATTGTACGGAAAATTCCTGCTTAACAAAAGCTGGTTTATCGCCTCCGGAATAGTCGCTGTTTTGGGAACGGCTCTCTGCGCGGTGCTCAATGGTTTTGTGCCCGATAATTCGGGAGTTCTGACGATACTGTTCACGGGTATTCAGCTGGTGGCGCTGGCACTCATGACGGAATGGCTCGGGCGCGATCTCGAGGCGAACATCAAGTGTAGATTTACCGATATGACGCTCGCGGGCGGGATCTCACGAAATAAGTATGTTTTGACGGAACTTATGAAAAACCTGATCACCATAGCGCTTGGGTTTCTGATGTGCCTGCTTATGCAGCTCGTGATGAATGTCTTCGGCAGCGGCTTTTTTTCATGGGAAAGTGTACGAAATCTTTTGCTTTTTGTGCTTTTTGCCGGTTCGCTCGAGTTTGCGCTGAACCCGATGATAATCGCTCTTAAAAGCGCCGAGAAGGCGGGACTGCTGTTCGGCTTAGTCCTGGGCTTCGGGATCGTTCTTCCTTTAATTTCGGCAAGCAAGGCTTTGGAATATGATCTCGCCG
>CAYPWI010000519.1:0-1771 GCA_964414395.1 uncultured Ruminococcus sp. | reverse complement strand
CAATGCCGCTTCTATCGCCTCGTAGCCCCTGTCCACATAACCAAGCCCCGTGACCTCGCTCGTGCCTTCCGCACCGAGCGCGGCTATTATCAGCGCCGCCCCGCCCCTCAGCTCGGCGGCGCATACCTTTGCGCCCGAGAGCTTCTTCACTCCCCGCACAAGGCACATTCTCCCCTCGGTCTCTATCGACGCTCCGAGCCGCACCAACTCCGGCACGTGCCGAAACCTGTTCTCAAATATCGTCTCCACAAACATCGACGTTCCCTCCGCGGTCGTACACAAAGCCGTAAACGGCGCTTGTATATCCGTCGGGAACCCCGGGTACGGCATCGTCCTCACCGTCGGCGGCGCTGTCAGCCGCTTCTTGCAGCTGATGTACATCTTCCCGCCGCCGTAGGTGTAGATCCTCGCGCCCATACTTTCCAACACGGGCACGAAGCCGTTCATGTGCGTCGGCTCGCAGTGGGTGAGTATCATCTCCCCGCGCGTCATAGCGGCGGCACACAGATACGTCCCCGCGACTATCCTGTCGGGGATAACGCTGTGTTCACACGCTTCCAGACGCGGTCTGCCCTCGACGACTATCACGCTCTCGCCCGCGCCGCTTATCCTCGCGCCGCACTTGTTTAAAAATTCCGCGAGGTCGGTGATCTCGGGTTCTCTGGCGGCGTTGTGGATCTCCGTAACGCCCTTGGCGCAGGCGGCGGCAAGAAGAATATTCTCCGTCGCCCCCACCGACGGGAACGACAGCGTTATCTTAGCGCCGTGAAGCAGGCTCCCGTTATTCTCGATCCGACAATCGAGATACCCGTGCTCCTCCGTGATGACCGCGCCCATCTGTCTCAGCGCGGCAATGTGAAGATCGATCGGTCTCGCGCCCAGCTCGCAGCCGCCCGGGAAGGATAGCTTACAATGTCCCGTTCTCCCCAGCACGGCTCCGAGAAAGACGATAGACCCGCGCATCTCGCGCATCAGATTTTCGGGGATCTCGGAGTTTGTAACATTCACAGCGTCCACCGTGACCGTCGAACCGTCGCGCTGACATCGGCAGCCGAGATGTGACAAGATCCTGCACGCCGCGTCCACGTCGGTGAGGCGGGGGCAGTTGTGCAGTATCGTCTCGCCATGGACGAGCGCCGCCGCGGAGAGCAGCGGCAAGGCGCTGTTCTTCGCGCCGTGAACGCAAAGCTCACCCTCAAGCCTCCGACCGCCGTTTATGATGAGTTTTCGGCATTTTTCCATAACATCACCCTTTCAGCAAATTATACCACATAATATGCCGAAAGGGCGAATTCGTGAAAACCTGTTATACCGCGCTTAGTCTACAAGCACGGGATCCCTGTCCTCTTCCCACGGAAGCCCCCACTTGTTGAGCGCGTCCATAAACGGATCGGGATCCATTTCCTCGACGTTATAAACGCCGGGCTTCTTCCACTTGCCCGTAACCACCATCATCGCGCCTATCATCGCGGGAACGCCCGTCGTATACGAGATAGCCTGTGAGCCTACCTCTTTATAGCACTCCTGATGATCGCAAATATTATACAGATAGTAATTTTTCGGTTTTCCGTCCTTCTTCCCTTGGAAGATGCAGCCGATGTTCGTTTTGCCCTTTGTTCTCGGACCCAGCGACGCGGGGTCGGGGAGCACCGCCTTAAGGAATTGCAGCGGCACTATCTCTTTACCCTCGAACATAATGGGCTTTATGGAGGTCATTCCGACATCCTCAAGACATTTCAGGTGCGTCAGATAGCTCTGCCCGAACGTCATA
>CAYPWI010000518.1:0-1779 GCA_964414395.1 uncultured Ruminococcus sp. | reverse complement strand
TCTCATAGTACTTATTGCAAGCCTCGCGAGCCTGGAAGAAGATGTCGGGGTTCTGAGCGGTGCCGTGGAGAACGGGCTTCTCGGGGTTGAGAGCTCTGTCGCGGAACGCCTGGATGGAATCCCAGTCAACCATCTTTGCGAGGGTGTCATAGTCCCATACCTCGATCTTCTGGATCTCGTGAGAGGTTCTGAAGCCGTCGAAGAAGTGCAGGAACGGAACGCGTCCCTTGATCGTCGAAAGGTGAGCTACAGCGCCCAAATCCATAACCTCCTGAGGGTTGGTGGAGCAGAGCATCGCGTAACCGGTCTGGCGGCAAGCGTAGATATCGCTGTGGTCGCCGAAGATCGACAGCGCGTGAGAAGCTACCGCGCGAGCGGAAACGTGGATAACATTCGGAAGCAGCTCGCCCGCTATCTTATACATATTGGGGATCATCAGAAGCAAGCCCTGGGATGCGGTGTAGGTAGTGGTGAGCGCACCCGCCGAAAGCGAGCCGTGAACAGCGCCTGCCGCGCCTGCCTCGGACTGCATCTCTACAACTTTTACCTGTTCGCCGAAGATGTTCTTTCTTCCTGCGGTTGCCCAGGAATCGGTGACTTCCGCCATAACGGAAGACGGGGTGATGGGGTAGATCGCTGCCAAGTCCGTGAACGCGTAGGATACATGACCCGCGGCGTTGTTACCATCCATCGTAAGCTTTTCTCTTGCCATTGGTTTTTCCTCCTGTGTGACTATAAATTTTCAGGGTAGAACAAATGTCGGAACATCATTCTCCCGTTCATACCTCAAAAGCCTGTAGTATACAAGCTTTGATTATTACACTTTATATTGTATCACATTTTTTTGCAATTTGCAATAGAATTCTTAAAATTTTTTTTAAAATTTTAGTGAAAAATAACAAGTGAGCAATTTCGACTCAATAACGGCTCGATCGAGAAAAAACTTCTTTCCCCCGAAAAGCTTCGGAAATGTTTTGCGGCGCGGCTTGTTCTCCCCGCGCGGGAGGGAGCATATATATAGACAAGATAAGGCTTGACTGTATTTTAAGGAGCATATATGCGGAAAAAGAAGAACAATTCAAGATTTATGCCGTATCTTATCGGCTTGGGGGTCGGTATGGGCACGGTGATTTTGATAAGCGCCGCCGCGGCGCTGATACTGTCGTTTTCGGACACGGCGGCGAGATCGGCGGGCGCGGCGTCGGTGATAGCGCTGTCGGTCGGGAGCTTCGTCTGCGGCAGAACTGCGGGGATGATCCGTCACCGCGACGGTCTGCGCACGGGAGCGCTGTGCGGACTGATGTTTTCGGCGGTGCCGATCGTTTTTTCATTGATCTTCGGGTCGTTTGGCAGCGTAATGCTATTAGTGAAGCCGCTGCTGTGCGTCTTCTTCGGAACGGCGGGCGGCGTTGCGGGAGTAAATAAGGACGAGGGCTGATACATATGAAAATAGTAATATCGGTGCTGTGTGTTTTATTCGCGGTCTTTTTCATCGCGCAGCCCAAGCTTGTGGCGGCGGCAGTGGGCGGCGCGGTCGCGGACTGTCTGGAGATAATAGTGCCGTCGCTCTTCGCGTTTACGGCGCTGTCGATCTACCTGCAAAAAAGCGGATTATACCGCGTAGCATTGCGCCCGCTGACGTTTCCGCTGTCCAAGCTTTTGCGTATGGACGAGGAACTCTGCGCGGTGTTCGTCCTGGCGAATATCGGCGGTTATCCCGTTGGGACGCGCCTGCTCTCCGAGCTTACGGAGAACGGCAGACTGTCCAAAAAGGATGCG
>CAYPWI010000517.1:0-1781 GCA_964414395.1 uncultured Ruminococcus sp. | reverse complement strand
GTAAACTACTTGCTCCAGCTTGGTGATATCCGCGGTGATAATAATGTTCTCATCCGCGTGAAGATCTACGATTATTCCGTCTTCCTTCATTATATCAAAGCGTGAGACAACACCCGAAAGCCTTTCGGAAAAGTTGAACGTTTCAAGGTTCATTTCCGTAACTCCGGCTTGCAGCTTGGACAAGTCGAGAATATCGGTTACAAGCGACGAAAGCCTGTCCGTCTCGTCAATGATGACCTTTAGGTGACGCTCTCTTTTCTCGGGATTGTCACCGGAGATATCACGTATCATTTCAGCGTAGGCTTTTATCATCGTAAGCGGCGTTCTGAGGTCGTGAGAGATGTTCGCCATAAGCTCGCGGCGCAGATCGTCGGATTTCGCTATTTCCTTTGAAGCGGAAGTCAGCGTTTCCGAGAGCTGCTTTATCTCATCATAGTCGTGACTGCTGATCTCAACATTGAATTTTCCCTGCGGAAGCTCTTTTGCCGCTTTGTTGATCCTGATGATAGGCTCTGAGACCTTATTCGCGAACAGCATCGACATAAACACCGTGAGTACCATTATAATGATCCCCACGAAAAAGAACTGCCGCACGAATATGCTCACTGTCGTTCCTATAGGCTGGAGATAGTTGCAAATGATAATATATGCTTCGGGACGATTTTTATCGGAACCGATATAACTTCCCGCCATAAGGATGGAATTATTCTCCTGGTCGTCTCGAAAACGCTTGTATACTATTCCGCTTTCGGATTCGCTGATGTCTTGCAGGAAGGCTTCTTTTCCGATTATAGAAAACGAGATAGGTCCGCCGAGCTTGTCCACAAAATATGAATACCCCGAGTCGGGAAAGATGATCTCAATATACATCTTCTTCTTTACCGCCTGGGTCTTTATGACCTGCTGAATATTGTCGTTGTTCCAATTTGTGCGGATCTCTATAAGGGCGTCGCTTATCTCATAAGTCTTCATCCACTCGTAGAAATTGGGAAACATAGCGATAAGGAAAAAATAGGTAAAAGCCAGCATCGCTATTACGACTATCTCGAACAGCAGCCACGCTCTGACCTTTATACTGCGAAAAAAGTTCATTTTTAAGCCTCGAATTTATACCCCAATCCGCGCAGAGTAACGATAAACTTGCGATATGGTCCAAGATTGTTGCGCAGCATTTTTATATGAGTATCAATAGTGCGGTCATCACCGAAGAAGTCATACCCCCACACTTCTTCAAGAAGCTTGTTTCGCGTGAGCGCTATATTCTTGTTGCGCACTAAGAAGAACAGCAGATCGTATTCCTTTGGCGTGAGATTAGCCTTTTGCCCGTCAATGAACACATCGCGCGATGTGAAGTTTATCTCCAAGCCCTCAAATTTTTCGACCTCAGCCGCGACAGGCGCCGCCGATACCGTGTTTCTCTTGACAATAGCGTTTATGCGCGCCATTACTTCTTTAGGAGAAAACGGCTTTACCACATAATCGTCGATACCCAGTTCAAAACCGAACAGCTTATCATATTCCTCGCCGCGCGCCGAGAGCATCAGCATAGGCGTGGATTTGAATTTCCTGATCTCTTTGCAGGCGGAATATCCGTCAAGCCTGGGCATCATAACATCCATAATTATGATATCATAATCCTTGTTTTTTGCCATTTCGACAGCCTGCATACCGTCAGCCGCCTCATCGACCTCGTGACCCTCAAATTCCGCGTATTCCTTTATTACCTCGCGGATATTGCTCTCATCGTCAACGACCAATATTTTATACATAAATATACCTCC
>CAYPWI010000516.1:0-1793 GCA_964414395.1 uncultured Ruminococcus sp. | reverse complement strand
TTTCAAGTACCGCCAGCTTTTCACGAAGTTCACGCTGTTCGGATTCATAGCCCGCAGCAAGGCTGTCATAGCGCTCCGGAGTGATCCTGCCGACAACTCTGTCCTCGTATAAACAGCGTATCGTGTTGTCGATTTGAGAGATTCGGGTCTCGATCTGCTTGCGTTCCAGCTCTGCGGACTTGCTGAATTTTTTCGCCTCGGCTCTGCCGTTTTGAGCTGCCATTTCGTAGAACTCATCGGCATTTTCTCTTGCGTAGGCGGTCATCTCTTTAAGGTTTTCAAGAACGATTTGGTCAAGAACCTGCTCCCTGATGTAGTGCGAGGTGCAGTCTGTTGTTCTGCGCTGATAGCCGCCGCACATAAAGTTGTTTAGTTCGGGTTTCAACGTTTTCGCCCTGTGAAGATAAAGCCTTGAGCCGCACTCTCCGCAGTACAGAATGCCCGCATATTTGTCGATCTCGCCCTGCTTGTCGGGGCGTTTTCTTCCCTCAAAGTGCTTCTGAACAAGGTCGAAGGTCTTGCGGTCGATGATCGCCTCGTGAGTGTCGGGGAATATCAGAATATTCTCGGGAGCGTTCTTGATACGCTTTTTCAGCTTGTTGGATTTTGAGAACGTTTTGAAGTTGACCGTATCGCCGCAGTACATTTGGTTGGAGAGCATTTTGCGAACCGTTGTCTGTGCCCAATGATAGGGCTTGTCCATGTCCGGATCTCCGGAACGGTTTCCGTCACGCTGAAACGCGTACACGCTCGGAGAGAGAACTTTTTCGCGGGTGAGCATATCGCAGATTTTCCTAACTCCCGCCCCGTTTGCGTTGGCTTCAAAAATCCGTTTGACTATCGGAGCGGTTTTGGGATCGGGAATTATCTGTTTCGGGTCGGCGGGGTCTTTCATGTATCCGTAGGGGATCGTTGTGCCGACGCGTTCTCCGCGCTCCCCCTTCGCCCGCTGAACCGCGCGGATTTTCTTGCTTGTATCGCGGGCATATAAGTCGTTGAAGTAATTTTTTATCCCCGCGAAATCATTCACCCCGTTGATCGAATCCACGCCATCATTGACGGCAATGAACCTCACATCGTACTGTGGAAAAGTGATCTCCATCAGCAAACCCGTCTGCAAATAATCTCTGCCAAGCCGCGATTGGTCTTTCACGATCACGGTCGAAACTCGCTCGTTTTCAACATCGTTCATCATCTCCTTGTAGGCAGGACGCTCCGTACTTGCTCCCGAATAACCGTCGTCCACATAGAATTTGCAGTTGAAGAACCCGTGTTCATTGGCGTATTTTTTGAGAATGAATTTTTGGTTCTCTATTGAAAGGCTTTCGCCCTCACGCATATCTTCCTGCGACAGTCGGCAGTAGAGCGCCGTTATTTTTTGGTTTGTTGTACTCATAAGTACTCCTTTCCGAGCCATTTTATGTGGCTCTGTACAATCAAACCGAATAGGACCTCACCGACATTATACCACTATTCGGTTTGAAAGTCCAGCGGAAATAAAAATTTATTTTTTGCTTCCGGTAATGAGATAAGCAAATAATTCCTTCGCCTTTTTGGGAATTTCTTCCGTGTACCGCGGGGTTACGCTCATCACATTGTAGCGTATCCCGTCCACAAAAACGGGATTGAGTTTGTATAGATGCCGCCTTCGATAAGCATAGCTTTTAATGTTTTCAATAATTTTCATCGTCAATTTCCTCCTCACAAGGCTCAAAACCTTCTCGTTGATTTCTCGCGATCAGATCGTCAAGGTTTATTTTTCCGCGCGTTCTTCGGACATTTCTGATCGCTTC
>CAYPWI010000515.1:0-1801 GCA_964414395.1 uncultured Ruminococcus sp. | reverse complement strand
AGCTTGAGAACCGCAAAATACGCTATTATAAGGGCAACTACACGCGCTTTCTGGAACTTAAGGCGGAGGATCTCGAGCGCCGTCAAAAGGTCTATGACGCGACTGTCAAAGAGATAGACCGCATAGAGGGCATTATCGAGCAGCAAAAGCGCTGGAATCAGGCGCGCAATTACGTCACGATCGCCAGCAAGCAGAAGTCCATAGACCGCCTTGAGGAAACGCTTGAAAAGCCCGAGGACGCTCCCGAGGCGATCAAATTCAGCTTCAAGAGCGCGGACGGCTGCGGAAACGATGTGCTGACCGCCAAAGGGCTTTCGCTCTCGTTTGACGGGAAGCGGCTGTTCCGCGGGGTGGATCTCGATATCAAGAAGGGCGAGCGGGTGTTCCTTATAGGGAGCAACGGCTGCGGGAAGACCTCGCTGTTCCGCATTTTAATTGATCAGTACACTCCCGACAGTGGGGAGTTCAAGTACGGAACGCGCGTGCAGGTCGGCTACTTCGATCAGGCGCAGCGCGAGCTGACAGAAAGCAAGTCGGCGCTGGACGAGGTGTGGGACACCTACCCAAGAATGACCGAGACCGCTGTGAGGACGGCTCTGGCGGTGTTTCTGTTCAAGGGCGACGACATTTATAAGAAGATATCCGAGCTTTCGGGCGGCGAGCGGGCGAGGGTCGCGCTTTTGAAGCTTATGCTCTCGGGCGCGAACTTTTTACTTCTCGACGAGCCGACCAATCACCTTGATATAACGTCCTGCGAGGCGCTGGAAAACGCGCTTATGAATTACGACGGCACGTTGTTCGTTATCTCGCACGACCGATATCTGATAAACAAGCTCGCGAACCGCGTCTACAAGCTCACCCCGGACGGCGCGGAAAACTATCTCGGAAACTACGACTACTATCTGGAGCGTCAGGCGCAAGCCCCCGAGACTTCCGAAAAGTCTCAAAAGCCGCAAATGTCGGAAAACGCTCTGAGCTATAAGCAGCAAAAGGAGCGCGAGTCGGAGCGCCGCCGCCTGAACACCGCGATAACGCGAGCGGAGCAGGAGAGCGATCGCCTTGATAAGCTGATAAGCGAAAAGGCGGCGAAGCTTGCGGAGCTTACCGACTATCAGGAAGCCATGGCGCTGTCCGAGGAGATAGAGAGCCTGCGTCAGGAGCAGGAAAAGGCAATGGAGCAGTGGGAGGCGGCGTCTCTCGCGTTGGAGGAGTTCGGTGATGACTAAGCAAATTCAGGAGTATCTGGAATATCTGGAGAAGTTCTTCTCCGCGGAGCACACCGAAGAGGAACTTCTTAAAATGCGATCTGAGCTGCTTGAGCGGATAGGGTTCTACAAGCACGAGAGGTTTATACACCTTATCGTTATGATGGCGTTCGCGGTGTTTTTGCTGCTGTCGCTCATAATGTATTATGTATCGCAGTTCGTTGGGGTGCTGGCGCTTTCGGCACTGCTGCTGATACTTCTGATACCGTATATCAAGCATTACTATTTTCTGGAAAATTCCGTTCAGAAGATGTATATTTATTACTATAAGGTAGAAAAGTTGTGATGTTATCCCCCTTTTGCCAATGATACGGCAGGAGGGGTGCTTTATACTAATTTCAAATTAGAAGTAGACATAATATTGATAAAAACAATGTGCGTATAAAAGCGAGACAGTCAGATTAAGTGTAAAGCGACTGACGCTGCCTATAAGTTCGATCGTGAATAACGTGATTAAGGGCGGACAATTTACAACAGATAATGCACTTGTCAATAGATTTTGGACACGAAAAATAAAAAATTTCACACGAAAATGG
>CAYPWI010000514.1:1274-1807 GCA_964414395.1 uncultured Ruminococcus sp. | reverse complement strand
CATTTTCTTGTTGCGGAGATCGAGATAACGGTATTTCAGGCGCAGATCCTCCTTGATCTTCTTGCTCTCGTCCACCTCGAACGGCAGCTGCTCGGTGACCTTGCCGAGTATGCGCACTTCCTCCGCCTCTATCTCGACAGTGCCCGTCTCGATCTTGTCGTTATATGTGCTCTCGTCGCGCTTGAGCACCGTACCGGTTATCGACACCGCGCACTCCTTGTGGATACCCTCAAGCAGCGCCTCGTTGTGGAACACCACCTGAACTTCACCGTAATGATCGCGGAGGTCTACGAACATAATTCCGCCGTGGTCGCGGATATTCTCCACCCAGCCCGCGGCGCGGACCTTCTTTCCGATGTCCTTTTCACCGACAGCATTGCAATATTGCGTGCGGTATTCATTCTCTAAAAACATTAAATTCAACCCTTTCGTATACAGTATTGTCAATTTTTGCCGAAACAATACCCTTCCGCCCGCATAATACAATATCGAACGGAAAAACAATATAAATATTATAACACCTTTTCCGTGAT
>CAYPWI010000514.1:0-1264 GCA_964414395.1 uncultured Ruminococcus sp. | reverse complement strand
AAGTATAAATTCGCCAAAAATGTGCCGCCGACGCAAAAAATCACTTGACAAAATGGTGGAAATTCACTATAATATTTAATGTGTGTGGCAGATCCGTGATAAATTATGGAGTATATTATGGAAAAATCTAAGAAAAAAAACAGCAAATTCAATCTTATTATCTGCGCAGCAGCCTTTGTGATCATGATAGTTTATCTGCTCTTCGTCGATAAGCCCGAAAATATCCTGAACGCTCTGAAAAAAGTAAGCCCGCTCATGCTGGCGGCGGCTATGCTGCTTATGGTCGGATATTGGTTCTTCGAAAGCGTGACGATCCATTCTATAGTAAAAGTATTGTATCCGCCCGTAAAGCTGCGCCACTGCTGGACGGACACCATCATAGGGCAGTATTTCAACTGCATAACGCCGTTCGCGTCGGGCGGTCAGCCTATGCAGGCTTACTACTTCGTGCAGTTCGGCGTGCCGCTCAGCGCGGGGCTTACGGCGCTTCTGTCGAGGTTTATCGTCTATCAGTTCGTGCTGACGGTCGTCTCGGCGTTCACGCTGGTGACGGGGTTCAGCCAATTCGGCGGCGATCTCGCGAAAAAAGGACTTATGCCGTTCGTATTCATCGGATTTTTGGTAAATCTCGGTGTTATAATATTCCTGTTCGGCGTGGCGCTGTGGAAAAACGGGACTTTAAAGCTCGCCAACGCGCTCATTACACTGCTTACCAAAATGCACATCGTCAAGCACCCATTGAAACGGCGGCTTTATTTCACGCGCGAGGTGAACAAGTTCCACAAGAACTTTATGTTTCTTAGAAAGAACGTGTGGTTGATAATCAAATCCTGCCTCTTTACGCTGATACAGCTCATTATGCAGCTCAGCATCTCCTACGCGCTGTACAGGGGCTTCGGGCTGAACGAGGCGAGCTATTTGCAGATAATATCCTATCAGGCGTATGTGCAGATGATCTCGGCGTTTATCCCGCTGCCCGGAGCTATGGGCGCGGCGGAGCTGGGCTACTCGGGCTTTTTCAAGGATATTTTCGGGCAGTATACCGGAGTTTCCACACTGCTGTGGAGAATAGATACATTTTACCTGCCGATAATAGTCGGTATCGTTCACCTTCTTACACTCAAGAAAAACGGCTACAAGGAACCCGACGCGGAGGATCTTGAGAAGATAAACGACAACGACCTCGCGGGTTAAAGGAGTAAATATGTCTGACTTAAAACATGAAATAGAACGCCGCAGGACGTTCGCTATCATTTCCGACCCC
>CAYPWI010000513.1:0-1812 GCA_964414395.1 uncultured Ruminococcus sp. | reverse complement strand
GCGAGCTGAAAACGCTCGGAGTATCCGTGTACTTTGAAAAAGAGGATATCGACACCGCAGAGATCAGTACAGAAATGATGCTGGCGATATACAGCCAGTTCGCCCAAGAGGAATCCATGTCGATATCTCGAAACTGCAGAATGGGCGTACATAAGCGAATGATGGACGGCACTTACAAAACTTCTTCAACACCGTTCGGATACGATTATACAGACGGGCAACTGAAAATAAATCCGCAAAAGGCAGAGATCGTCAAGCAGATTTTCACATGGTACGTTAGCGGAATTGGAATGAACGAGATCGCTGCGCGGCTTAACTTGCAGAGCGTTCGCGATGAAATATGGCGGCACGGAACAATACGCTGTATTTTGACGAATGAAAAATATATCGGCGACACCTTGCTGCAAAAGCGTTATACCGCAGATACACTTCCGTTTAAAACGTTCAAGAACCGCGGAGAAAAAGAGCAATATTACGTCAGCGGAACGCACGAGCCTATAATCGAAAAATCCATTTTCGATAACGTTCAGAAAATACTTGCGGAACGCGACAAACCCGGCGGCTTTGTAACAAAAGATTCCCCATTTAGAAAGAAGATTTTTTGCGGAAGCTGCGGCTGCACGTTCAAGCCGAAGAAAAGCAATAACCGCATTCGCTGGGTATGCCGAAAGCATGATGAATCCGCGGAGAATTGTAAGATCAGACAGATAAGGGAAATGGAATTTCAAGAGGCGTTTGTAAGATTGTGGAGCAAACTGCAATCACATTATAAAGCGATCCTCGCTCCAATGCTCAGACAGCTTGAAGCGCTCTCCGAAAGAGAGAAATCGGGAAACACGCAGCTCGCCGCGCTTCGCAAGGAGATAGCGGAGATCAAACAGCAAATTCACATGATGACCGTTCTGAATTCGCAGGGAACGCTTGACGGTGCGTACTTCAAGGAACGCACACAAGAGCTTGACCGAAAACTCCTTGCCTCACAAAAACAGCTTCACGCGAACCTTGACGATAAGAACGGTGAAAGGCTTGACGAGCTGCGAAAGCTGATCGGAATATTCGAGAAAGCCGAGCCTATAACCGAATTCGATGAAATCAAGTTCGGGCAGATCGTGAACAGAATTACGGTGCTGTCGGAAACGGAAATTCGGTTCGACTTGATTGGCGAGATAGGCTTTACAGAGCGGATCGCGAGGTGAGAAAATGCTTAAGAACAGAAACATACCATTCGGGTATTGCGTAGTAAACGGTAAATACACGCTGAGCGCTCCCGAAGCAGACGCGGTACGAAAGATCTTCGAGGAATACATAGGCGGAAAATCGCTGAAAACCATAGCCAACGAAATGCAAATTCCGTACAATTCCGGCAAGGAAAAATGGAACATAAACATGGTCGCGCGTATCCTTGAAAACCGCAAATACATCGGTGATAAAGGTTATCCGAGAATAGTTTCCGACGAGGAACTCGAGCGCGCAATACAAATAAAGTCCGAGCGCAATACCATTCACAAACCCGCTCTGCAAGAAAGTCCGGCGCAGTCATATAATGTGGTTTATGAATATGAGCCAACCGACAAAATTCAGCGAATGACCAATTAAATAAATCGACTGCTTGATTCTGAGAACACAGATAAAAGCGCGGTTGAGGAACTTATAATAGAATTGGCTCAACAAAAATATGCGGCGATAATCGAGGTGAGATCATGACGGAAACAATGATTCAAAACGATATGCGGATCGTGGTTATACCCGCAAAGTCGCGTGATGAAATCAAGCGGATGACCAAGCTGAAAGTAGCAGCGTACTGCCGCGTCA
>CAYPWI010000512.1:0-1814 GCA_964414395.1 uncultured Ruminococcus sp. | reverse complement strand
CCTGCGTCATTTCGTTGCCGCGCTCTCCGCAGCCGATATATACGATTATGTCCGCGTCGCACCACTTTGCGAGCTGGTGCTGCGTCATCGTCTTGCCCGTGCCGAAACCGCCCGGGATAGCCGCCGTGCCGCCCTTGGCGATCGGGATTATCGTATCTATAACGCGCTGTCCCGTGATCAGCGGGCGGTTTATCGGCAAACGCTTGCTGATCGGTCTGCCGCGCTTTATCGGCCATTTCTGCACCATAGTGAGGGATATCTCTTCTTCGTAACCGACCCTGAGCTTTAGTATCGTATCATTCACACGATACTTCCCGCTTGGTGCCGCATAGATCACCCTGCCGCTGATATTTGGCGGTATCATACACTTATGCGTGATGAGCGGCGTTTCGGGGCAGGTGCAGTAGATATCGCCGCCGCTGACATTCTGACCCTGCTTTACGGTGACGGTGACATCATATTCTTTTTCCGTATCGAGCGAGAATATGCTGTTGCCCTCGGCGACGAACGCGCCGTTAAGCTTCGTCATATCGCGCAGCGGGCGCTCTATGCCGTCGAAAATATTGGAGATTATGCCGGGTCCGAGATTTGCGCAGACGGGCGCTCCCGTGGGATAAATGGGCTCTCCCGCCTTTAATCCCGCGGTGTCCTCATATACCTGAATGGTCGTGAACTCGTCGGTCACGCCAATGACCTCGCCGATAAGGCGCTTTTCTCCGACATACACCATTTCCAGCATGGAGAAATCGCGCGTGTCGCGCGCCTTGACGACAGGTCCGTTGATCGAATATACAGTGTTCATTGGAACAGCTCCTTAACTTATAATCTAAGCTCCGCCTTTTTGGAGAACTGTTCCATTTCGTCCTCCAGAGCGTTGTCCATGGAAAGATCGACAAACAGACCCTTCTTCTCGTCCATGGCGCAGATACCGCCGAGTTTTATGGAATTGTCCGCGCGCACCTCGTTTTTTGTCAGCGCCTCCACGCGGGGAACATCTCTTGTTGAAGCGAGGATAACACAGTCCTTGCCGAACACTTCCTCCGCCTTTTTGAGGGAATTCCACAGATAGCCGTCGTACTTGTCGGACTTTGCGAACTCGGAAAGCTCCGAGCGTATCTCCTCGAAGAAGCCGTCGATAAGCTCTTTTCTGTGGACGCGCACCGCTCTCGCGGTCTCGAAATCACAGCGCGACATCTCCTTCTTGAACTTAGCCTCGGCGGCGTTTCGGTCGGCGTGGATGCCCGCCAGCTCTTCCCTTACGGCAAGCTCCGCCTTCGCCTTGCCCGCGGCGTTCTTCTTCGCGCGGATCTTGGCGGTAAGCTCGGATATCTCGTCCTCAGCCTGTTTATCTATAGCCGCGCGGAACATATCACGCTTCTCGGATATTACATTCATATTCATAAACAAAAAACTCCCGTTTCACGATGAATAAGATCACAGCTTTATGCCGATAGCTTCCTCGACATAACCGCTTATAGTATCGATAACTCCGCTGCTGCCGTGACGGTCGGGGATCTCCACGACCAAAGGACGGCGGCTGTTGAGCTTGAGATCGTATACTCTGTCATGACATAATTCCACAAGCTTCTCGGTCATCAGCACCACGGCGATGTTCTCGTCGCCGACAGCGTAGTCAAGTGCCGCCGAGACCTCTTCCTCAGTGTGTGCCACAACGCCCTCGATACCCGCTATCCTCATTCCCAGCTGGGTATCGATATTATCGCTTATCAGATAGAATTTCATAGACAGCTCCGAATATCAGCCGAAGAGTATCAGAATGGAGATAAGCAGACCGTAGATGGCAACGCCTTCGC
>CAYPWI010000511.1:0-1816 GCA_964414395.1 uncultured Ruminococcus sp. | reverse complement strand
AGGAAGCGATATTCGACGCGGTGGATAACATCAAGCTTTGCCTTACGACGTTTATCCCTATGCTCGACACCATGCGCGTTATCAAGCAGAATATGCGAAACGCGGCGGCTCGCGGTTTCATAAACGCCACAGACTGCGCCGATTATCTCGTCAAAAAAGGTATGCCTTTCAGAACGGCGTACAAGATAACGGGCGGGCTCGTAGCGCTTTGCATTTCCAAGGAAACGACGCTCGAGGACTTGCCGCTTGAGGAATACAAAAAGCAGAGCGATCTGTTCGACAACGACATTTACAAGGCGATAAGCCTTGAGACCTGCGTCAAGGAGCGCAAGTCCTACGGCGGACCGTCTCCCGAGAGCGTTCTCTCGCAAATAAAGCTTACTAATAAAAAACTGGAGGAGTTATTCAATGGTTAAGGTGTATATTGACGGTCAGGAAGGTACGACCGGTCTTAAAATACTTGAAAGATTCAAGAACAGGACCGACATAGAGTTCCTCCGCATAGACGAGGACAAACGCAAGGACAATGACGAGCGCAAAAAGATGATCAATTCCTCGGATTACACGTTTTTGTGCCTGCCCGACGCGGCGGCAAGAGAAGCTGTGGCAATGGCTGACGAGCGCGTCAGAGTTATCGACGCGTCCACCGCGCACAGAACGAACCCCGATTGGGCGTACGGTTTCCCGGAGCTCGGGAAGGACTTCCGAGAGAAGATAGCAAAATCGAACCGCGTTGCCGTGCCGGGGTGCTACGCGAGCGGCTTCGCCTCAATGGTGTACCCGCTTGTAAAGCTCGGTATAATGCCAAAGGACTACCCTGTTTCCGTTCACGCGGTCTCGGGCTACAGCGGCGCGGGAAAGAAGGCTATCGCGGTGTACGAGAGCGGCGACCGCCCCTCGGATTTTAATTCCCCGAGACAGTATGCGCTGACACAGCAGCACAAGCATCTTCCCGAAATGCAGAAAATTTGCGGTCTGGAATACGCACCGACATTCAACCCGCTGGTATGCGATTATTTCTGCGGAATGGTCGTTTCCCTGCCGCTTCATACAAGACTTCTGAGTAAAAAATACTCCTCTGCCGATATTCGGAACGCGCTTTCGGAGTTCTACAAAGACTCGTTCTTCGTCAAGGTCATGCCCGAGGGAGAGCCAGAGGACGGCTTCATCGGCGCTAATAACCTTGCGGGAACGAACTTTATGGAGATTTTCGTAAACGGCAATGACGACAGGCTTATCATCAATTCAAGGCTCGACAATCTCGGCAAGGGCGCGAGCGGCGCGGCGGTACAGTGCCTTAACATTATGATGGGCATTGATGAAAAGACAGGATTGGTATAATGTACGATAAAGAACTCTGTTTTTCCATACCTGATGAGAAGATATTAAATTTCACTTTCTTGAAGCGCGAAGAGTATTATCCACAAGTATTCGACGGCAAGCAATACACCATTGTCGGCAATGATGACGTTGATAATATGATCGGAGTTGACTCTGAGGGAAGGGTTTGGTTTCTTGACACAGAGATGATATATACAATATATTCTTCTAAGGATCTCAAAACCTTTATTGATCAATTGGAAGTTTATGTAAATTGGGTCTTTCCGAATGATAACGCCCCGGATGACGTGATCAAATCCAATGTTGAGGAATTCAAGTGTGAGATACTAAAATCAAATGAGTTCGCTTTTTCGGATAATAAGACTTTTTGGTCGCTGACGATCGAACAGATCGAAGATAGTTATTAAGAGAGGGTTATATCATGGTTAAATTTAAAGGCTACGATTTTATAGACGGCGGCGTATGCGCTGCCAAG
>CAYPWI010000510.1:0-1820 GCA_964414395.1 uncultured Ruminococcus sp. | reverse complement strand
AAAGAATTCCGTGATAGAGATGCCCATTGCGTCACATAATAGTTTTAGAGTAACGATACCCGTATTTTTGCTTGCACCGTAAATGATGCTTTTTACAGTTGACGGGGGGACAGCCGCTAAACGCGCTAATTTCGTCATATTAAGATTTTTTTGTTCTATTAGCTCTAAAAGCCTTTTAGCAACCTCTTCCTGCATAAATCACTCCATATAAACAATGAAAAACGGGATTTTCAGATAGCTTAGTCTTCAAGGTCGATCTCATCAAAAATATCCGAATCAAAAAACTCACGCAAGGTCATTTCAAAGCCATAGCAGACAAGCCGCAGAGATACGATGCCGGGATTTTTGCTCTTTTGATTGAGCATACTATAGATAGTTGAAGGTGAAATTCCGGCTTTATTCGCAAGCGCGTTTACGGTCAGACCTTGCTTGGTGCACAGTTCGGTTATCCTTTTTGCCACAGCTTCTTTTGCGTTCAAGCTTTTCACCTCTTTGCGATATATCCTTAAATATATATTATCAAAATTCGATAAATAATGTATGGGATATATCCCAAATGCAAGGAGGTAGTTTTATGATCGACAAGAACTTAGTCTGCTGTTTCAGCGGGCACCGTATCATTCCAAAAGAAAAACTGCCGTTGGTCGAGGCGGCAGTTGAAAAGGCAGTCGTTGAACTTGTATCGCAAGGGATCGTTTTCTTTGGTTCGGGAGGCGCTATTGGATTTGATACCATTGCCGCCGAGACGGTCTTGCGTCTGAAAAAGGATCATTCGCAAATTCGGCTTGTAATGGTGCTTCCGTGTCCGCCCGAGCAGCAGTCGCTGAAATGGAACGATGAGCAGAAGCGCCGATATTATAATATTCTCGATCGAGCCGATAAGGTGCGCGTTCTCTCGCCTAAATATACAAACGGCTGTATGTTGGCGAGAAACCGCCATTTGGTCGATAACAGCGGTTTTCTTATATGTTATCTTCGGGAAGAGCATGGGGGCACATTCTATACCGTAAAATACGCCGAAAAGCGGGGACTTAAGATCATAAGGATATAAAAAACACCGCGCCATTTTCACAGCGCGGTGCTCTTATTTGTTCAACAATGATCACATCAGCTTCTTATAAAGC
This sequence comes from uncultured Ruminococcus sp., assembly GCA_964414395.1. GTDB lineage: Bacteria > Bacillota > Clostridia > Oscillospirales > Ruminococcaceae > CAG-115. The sequence goes on along the minus strand of CAYPWI010000510.1, from coordinate 696 downwards.
TCGGTGATCTCCTCAATGGACGTATCACGCGGGTTGCCGGGGCGGCACGCGTCGTCATACGCGGACTGCGCGAGGAAGGGGATATCCTCGGGCTTTACAATGTCCTTCAAGGTGGACGGGATCCCGACGTCGGCAGCCAGCTTCTTTACAGCGTCAACAGCCGCCTTGCGGTATTCCTCCTGAGACATATTCTCCGTGCCCTTTACACCCATCGCTCTCGCGATATCGCGGTACTTGTCGCCCGTCATTGGTGCGTTGTATTCCATAACGGTCGGGAGAATAATGGCGTTTGCTATGCCGTGCGGCGTGTCGTACAGAGCGCCGAGAGGGTGCGCCATCGAATGAACGATGCCCAGACCCACATTCGAGAAGCCCATGCCCGCTACATACTGACCGAGAGCCATACCCTCCATGCCGGTGTCATCGCCGTTTACAGCGTCACGCAGCGAGTTGGAGATGATCTCGATCGCCTTGAGGTGGAACATATCGGAAAGCGTCCACGCGCCCTTGGTGATGTAGCCTTCTATCGCGTGGGTGAGCGCGTCCATGCCGGTCGCCGCCTTGAGACCCTTGGGCATAGAGCTCATCATATCGGGATCTACGACAGCAACTATCGGAATGTCGTGCGGGTCTACGCAGACCATCTTGCGATCTTTCTCCGCGTCGGTGATAACGTAGTTTATGGTGACTTCCGCC
>CAYPWI010000509.1:0-1824 GCA_964414395.1 uncultured Ruminococcus sp. | reverse complement strand
AAATTGATCTCGCCCGCAATTCCGCACATAAAGATCGCTCCTTTCGGAACATTATATGCGAATTTTTTCAGGCTGTGACATGGCGGCGCGATCGTTTGAACACGAAAAAAATAAAGGCATTGTCAAGCTCGTAGGAGATCACGTCCTCCCAAACGCCGACACCGGACGTGCTGCTAGATGTGATGAAGCCCTTGGCGTTACAGTAGGTGAGCATCGCCTTGGCAAGCTCCGCGCCGCCCGATACCTCCGCGCCCTTGTCGTCCTTGACGGGGGAGCCTTTCAGTATCTTCGTGATGTTCGCCGTGGAGAGCGGTATATCCTTCCCGTTGTAGCTCAGTGTATTGCCCTTGGGCACGTTGAGCTTAACGTTGTAGATGTGGTGGTGGATGGTGGGGTCAGGTGGTGTGAACCATACTATACATATACCGACCGCCTCTTTTATAATAGTCTCGTTAGATAAGTATGTGGTTCCCACATGATTTGCACCGGCAGTTGAATATCCCAACTCGTTATGTGCCTCTTCTAGGAAGAGCGCCTTGGGAGCGCCTTTGTGTGTAAGCTCACCATTTGTATATAAAAGGGTCTTCTTCCCTTCCTCTTTACGCTGCGCGTCTGTCTCCTTAGCGAGAAGAGCGATTTCCGTTGCTGTCCCGCCATACAGCTGACCGTCCCAGAGCATGAACACTAAAGGCTCAATGGCTAGAACGAGTTCGTCGCTTAGGAAGCGGTCGAAGAGGGCTTGGGCTTCCGTTGAGCTGTCGAAGCCACTCTCTAATTCTTTACCATACACATTGGCGCAGAAGTCTTTGACAATCACTTCATCGATGAAGAACTCGCGGATAGCGTTGATGTTGCTGCGACCAAGTACGATGACGTCAGGCATGCCGGCAGGTGGGATTTGGTAGTCATATGTTCCCTGTTGCCAGTCTAGTGTATGACCAGCGCGGTATTCCTGTTTACATACACTACCAAATGTCCAGAGGTCGTCGGCGGTTCTGCCGCACTTACCCCATGGTGTAGTGTCGCCTTTAACCCAGTCGACAGAGCAAGCTCCCGGTATAGGGTTGCCGGTGTGGGCATCGAGTGCTGTCAGACGAACGCCTTGTACCTGTACCCATTGGTTGACTCCTGCCGCGCCGTCCCCCATGCTGCCGCCTTGACCGCCAATGTCTCCGCTTGGTGAAGCGGCAGCTGTTAGGTTTAGCCCTGCTAGAGAGGTGAGACACATAATTAAAGCGACAAAGAACACACTTAGTCGCTTTAATGGTTTTGTTTTCATTTTCAATGTTGTTCCTCCTTTCGGAAACATATGAAACGTGAAAAGCCGTCCCAAATCTGAGACGGCATTATTGTATGAAAGGGCTAGCGCGAGCTAGCCCTTGATTAAGAATCCAATTAGTATAACAATTTAAGTTAGTCTATTCTAACTTATGTCGTAAAAATAAAGCCTCAGTGACGAGGTTTACATATGACCTATCTTGTTACCGGAGGGTTTATCGGCACTGTTGTCACCGGTCACCTTTGCGCCATCACCTTTTGGTGCCCATGTTCCAACAGGTGTGTATACCCATTTCTTGCCGCTCTCATCAACGTAGGTGTCGCCAACCTTAGGGTTGCTGGGCTTGCTTGTGGGGGTAGGCTTGCTCGACTGCGTGGCGGTGCTGCTCGAAGCCACGGGCTTGCTCGACTGTACGGGCTTGCTCGAAGAGACCGGCTTGCTAGAGCTGCTCGAAGATGACGAAGACACAGGTCTGCTCGAAGAGCTGCTAGAGGATACGGGCTTGGGCTGGGCGGGCACGTCGCTTGCGGCGGGGTCGGTCGACT
>CAYPWI010000508.1:0-1826 GCA_964414395.1 uncultured Ruminococcus sp. | reverse complement strand
ATATCCGCGAACTTGACGAGGATCTTCTCGATAACGCCAGCTATTTCGGAAGGATTTTCGCGAGAAGCGGCGGTCTTAGTGATGCTGTAAAGCAGGCTCTGAATGAACAGGATCTGGGCGACTTTGAGCTTAAAGCGGTCTCCTGTGACGGTATTGAAGCCTGCAAGGTCGCCTTGCTCAAAAAGAGCAAGAACCTCCTTGACGCGAACTTCATCGAAGGCATGGCATGCGTCGGAGGCTGTATCGGCGGCGCAGGCTGTCTCACTCACGGTGAGAAGAACAAAGCGGAGGTTGACAAATACGGAAAGGAGGCACTTGAACGCACCATTTCGGAAGCAATAAGTGTTGTTAAGCTTCCGGAACACGATCATCAATAAAATAACATTTTAGGAGAATGACAAATGGATTTTACGGTACTTTTTCCGAAGCTGGTATCGGAATTCGTCGGCAGTCTTATCTTCCTGCTTGGCGGTTATGCGTATATGTGTAACGTCAACCTCAAGAAGACTTTGGTAAGCAAGCTCAACTACATAGAGCTTGCGGTGGCATGGAGCCTTGCGGTCGGCTTTGGTCTCGCGGTAGCGGTCATCCTCGGCGGTCCGGCTTATCTCAACCCGGGCGTTGTATTCGGTCAGATGATCTTTAACGGTCTTTCTTTCGGAGAAGGAATGTTGTATATTCTGGCAGAGTTCTTGGCGGCAGGCGTGGCGATCCTTATCTGTATGATCTTCTTCTGGGATTCGTTCAAGGCTACCCCGGAAGGCGACAAGCGCGGCATTTTCTCGGCATACCCCGTTTCAAAAAATATGCCGCTCAACTTCGTTCAGGAGATCTTCGCTACATTTCTCTTCCTGTTCCTCGTTCTGGGTACCATTACGGCTCCCGGCACGGGCGCTTTGCAGATCGGCGTGGTCGGATTTGCGGGCGTGCTTATCCTCTCCCTTACTCTCAACTCCACGGGATTCAGCATGAACGCAATGCGTTCCTTCTTCAGCAGCATCTGGTTCGCTATCCTGCCTATCCCCAACAAGGGCTCTAAGGTGGACTGGGTATATCAGCTGGTCGTAAACCTCGTCGGAAGCAGTATAGGCGGTATTCTGGCTGTTCTTGCAGTCAAGTATCTGTTCGCGTGATCTTCTTATCGCAATGTGATTTTTTTGAAAACACCATTACAGTAAAACGATATCCCCTCAGCAGTAAAGCCGATGGGATATCGTTTTCCGTCCGTATAATAATCATTTCATTGCGTCATTCAGGTTTTTGCACATCTTACCCATAGTGGTGCGCATTGCCTTGAGTTCCTTTTCGGTAAGCCCTTTAAGCATGATCTTTTCCGCGTCCGCAAGAGCCTCAAGCACTTTCTTGTACATCTTCTTGCCCTTTTCTGTGATAGCAACATGTGTCTCGCGGCGATCGGCATCGTTCTTGCGGCGGGTAACTATTCCCTCGCGCTCCATATTGCGGAGAGTGATACTGATGGTCGGGGCTTTGAGATTGGTGATATTTACCAGCTCCAGCTGAGTGAGGCTTTCATTCTCGATCAGGGGTTTGAGGACGTGTCTGTAGGAATATCGCATCCCTATTTTCTCAAGCTCCCCGCACACATACGCGCCGAAAAGATAACTTGCCTCGTTTACCGCCGAAATAGACTCGTTCTCGTTGATCATAAGCGAATTATTATTTGTTGCTCTCATAATTAAGTTCCTTTCTGTCAATTGCCCTTACCATAAGTTAGTTCACGCATATCGTTTCATTGTCGGGTCTCAATACAAAAGTCATAAAACGAATCGTGTGAACAAGCTGTATAATACCGTAATTTTTCTCTT
>CAYPWI010000507.1:0-1831 GCA_964414395.1 uncultured Ruminococcus sp. | reverse complement strand
GGGCGAAGCCCCGCGATCTCCCTCCCCCTCTCCTTGAGAGGGGTTTTTATACAGTATGACCAATGAAATTGGTGTAAACGTTTTCGGAAAAATATTCTTACATTATAATTATACAACCTTTACCAAAAAAAATCAAGGAATTTTCGTGAAAACTATTGCTTTTTTTGAAAAAATGTGTTATAATTTGAAAATGATAGTCAAAATCAAATTTGGGAACTAAATCAGGACAAGAGAAACGTTTGAAATTTTTATTTAAACAGGAGAAATAATGGAGAATAAGAACAATTATAATACAAAGCAGCGCGATGAGATCGTCGAGTTCTTCAATCAGCACCGCGGCAAATGCTTCACCGCCAAGGAGCTTATCAGAAGCGGCGAGGTGTCCTCGGGAGAGGCTACCGTCTATCGCACATTATCTAAGCTCACAAATCAGGGTGTGCTGAAACGCTTTACCGACGGGGAAGCGTCCTGCTATCAGCTCAACGAGTCGGAGGAGTGTTCGCGGCATTTTCATCTTAAATGCGAGCGCTGCGGCAAGGTCATTCACATGGACTGCGAGTTTATGGCGGATATGAAGCGGCATATCGAGACCAGCCACGATTTCTTTGTGGACATCGGAAAAACCGTCATCTACGGATTGTGCGGCGAGTGCAGCAAGGCGGGTGACAAGAATGTTTAAGAAGCTTTTCTGCGTCATTGCGGCGCTTTCACTCGCTTTGGGGCTGTGCGGCTGCTCCGACGGGAGCGGTACTACCGCGGGGGACAAGCTCGAGGTCGTGACGACGGTCTTTCCCGCGTATGATTTCGCGCGGCAGGTCTTCGGCGATACCGCCGAGGTAACACTGCTGTTAAAGCCGGGAATGGAGAGCCACAGCTACGACCCCAGCGCGCGGGATATCGTCCGCATCGAAAACTGCGATCTTTTCATCTACAACGGCGGAGAGTCGGACACGTGGGTCGAGAACATTCTCAGATCCACCGAAAACGTGAACACCTTTCGTATGATGGATATGGTCGACGTTTACGAGGAAGAGATCACCGAGGGTATGGAGCACGATCATGACGGCGACGGAAGCGATGATCACGATCACGAGGAGGAAGAATACGACGAGCATATCTGGACTTCCCCGAAAAACGCGGCTAAAATCGTTGACGGCGTAAGATCAGCCGCAATTAAGCTTTCTCCCGAGAACGAGACGGCTTATAATAACGCGGCGAATGAGTACATCGGAAAGATAAACGCGCTGGACGGCGAGTTCCGAGCGCTTCTTGATGGTGAAAAGCGCCGGTTCGTGTTCGGAGACAGGTTCCCGCTTCTGTATTTCTTCAGGGAATACGGACTGAACTATTACGCGGCGTTCCCGGGGTGCGGGAGCGAGACCGAGCCTTCGGCGAGAGTCATCACGTTCCTCGGGGAAAAGCTCGAAAGCGCCGATACGGTGCCGGCGGTGTTCTACATTGAGCTTTCCAATCACAGGCTTGCGGATATGCTGGCGGCTGACAAGGGGCTTCCCTCGTATGAGTTCCATACCTGCCATAATCTTACGGCGGACGATTTCGAGGCGGGGGAGACATATGTTTCGCTTATGGAGCGTAACGTCAAGACATTAAAAAATGTTCTGGGAAAAGGAGAATGAGCATGGGATTGTTATCAGAACTTCCAAATATAGGAAAAGTTGTTGAGGGACAGCTGAACTCGGTCGGTATCACTACCCCCGAACAGCTGAGGGATATCGGAACGGAGGAGGCATGGCTGAAAATACAGTCTATAGATAAGACCGCCTGTATCAACCGCCTTCTGGCGCTTGAGGGTGCTATTCGCGGGATAAAG
>CAYPWI010000506.1:0-1845 GCA_964414395.1 uncultured Ruminococcus sp. | reverse complement strand
ACCTCCGACCACAAGGAGCTTGCTTCTCACTGTATGGAGGATATCGACAAGGATTTTGTAAAGAAGGTAAAGGAAGGCGATATCATTGTCGCCAATATGAACTTCGGCTGCGGAAGCTCCCGCGAGCACGCGCCTATAGCGATCAAGGCGAGCGGCATCGGGTGCGTTATCGCGTCTACGTTCGCGAGGATTTTTTACCGTAATTCCATCAATATCGGATTGCCGATACTGGAGTGTGACGAAGCCGCCAAGGATATCGACAACGGCAACGAGGTCGAGATCGATTTCGACACGGGCGTTATCACGAATATCACCAAGAACAAGACCTATAAGGCGCAGCCGTTCCCCGACTTTATCAAGGACATTATCAACAAGGGCGGGCTTTTGAACTCGCTGAAATGAGGATAGACATCCGCACCGCGATCTATCCCGACGTTGAGAAGCTGGCGGAAGTTAAGATCTTCGCCAAGCACGGCGATGAGGCAAACTCGGTCTCGTTCGACTTTGAGTGCGCGTATATAACGGGGCTTCTCGACGAGCGGCGCACGGTCTTCGTGCTGCTGTGGGACAGAATTCCCGTGGCGTTCTGCGCGGCAAGGGAATGTAACCGCAAGCCGTATCTCGGGTGCGCTTTGATAAGCGATCTGTATGTTCTTCCCGAGTATCAGAACAAGGGGAACGGCAGAAAGCTTCTTTCTCACACATTGCGGAAGCTCCGCGCCGAGGGTTATCAAAGCGCGATCTTGGAGACCGCCGAGGACAACGCGGGCGCGCGGAGGTTCTATGAGAAATTCGGTTTTGCGAAAAGCCCGCGCGGGAACCTATCGAACGGCTATATCACTTATATTATCGACTTTTGAGGCTGCTATGAACATTGAGATAAGGCGCGCGGAGCTCTCCGATATCGAGGAGATGTCCGCGGTTGTGGACAGCGCGTGGCGTGAGAACTACCGCGATATCTTCACCAAGGAGATCATTGATCAATTCACGGGAAAGCACCGCCGCGAAAGCTTTGCAAGGCTGATAGACTGCGGCACGGATATCCGCGTTCTCACCGTTGACCGGAGAATGGCGGCGCTTTGCGCGTTCCGTGCCCTTGAGGAGCGGTACAGGTCCGCGGAAGTCATTCTGATGTACGTACACCCCGATCTTCAAAGGCGCGGCTATGGCGAACGGCTGTTGTCGAACGTCCTGGAAACGCTGAGGGACATCGGGTGTTCATTCGTGACGCTCGACACCGCCGAGAAGAACGGCGGCGCACGGCGGTTTTACGAGAAGCAGGGGTTCACATTGTTGGATCAGCGCGAAAACGGCATCAGCTATGTTACATATGGTAAGAAATTATGAAAGATCTAAAGAAAACGAGCGTTTTTATCGCGCTTATCCTGCGTCATAAGCCCGAAGCTATAGGCATTTCGCTTGACGAACACGGCTGGGCTAATGTCGATGAGCTGATAGACGGCATCAACAAAGCCGACGGCTATTCTATCAACATGGAAACGCTTGAGGAAATAGTCCGCACGGACAATAAGCAGCGCTACAGCTTCAACGACGATCACACTCTTATCCGCGCCAATCAAGGGCACTCGGTAAACGTTGATGTGGAGCTGAAAGAAGCCGAGCCGCCCGAACAGCTGTATCACGGCACGGGTGAAAAGTTTGTCGCGGCGATACGAAAAGAGGGGCTTATCCCCAAGTCGCGGCTTTATGTTCATCTCTCAAAGGACAAAGAAACGGCGGAAAAGGTCGGCGCGCGGCACGGAAAGCCGCATATCTTCTTCGTTCACTCGGGGAAGATGTTCCGCGCCGGTTATAAATTCTACCTCTCCGAAAACGGCGTATGGC
>CAYPWI010000505.1:0-1845 GCA_964414395.1 uncultured Ruminococcus sp. | reverse complement strand
ATATATTGACGGACTTCTGGAAAAATCCAAGCCCGAGGCTCCGTATTGGAACATAGAGGCAGTGCGCCAGGGCAAGTCCGCGCACTGGAATTACATCGACGGCTGCATGATCACCGCGCTTCTTGAAGCGAGCGAGATCACGGGCGAGAAGAAATACGCGGACTTCGCCGAGCACTTCATCGACTACTATATCAAGGAAGACGGCTCGATACTCGGGTATTCGCTCGAGAAATACAATATCGACGACATCAACGAGGGGCGCGTCCTTTTCGACCTTTACAAGTCTACGGGCAAGGAAAAGTACAGAAAAGCCATCGAGCTTCTGCACAAGCAGCTTGAGAGCCATCCGAGAACGGAGACGGGCAACTTCTGGCACAAGAAGATCTACCCCGATCAGATCTGGCTCGACGGGCTGTACATGGCGCAGGTATTCAGCACGCTTTATCAGAAGGAGTTCGGCAATAAGGACTATTCCGACGTAGTAAGTCAGTTCAAGAATGTCAGAAAGCTGATGTTCGACGAGGACAAGAAGCTCTACTATCACGGCTGCGACTGCTCGAAGAAAGCATTCTGGGCGGACAAGCAGACGGGGCGCTCGAAGAACTTCTGGCTGAGAGCGATAGGCTGGTTCTGCATCTCCCTGATAGACAATATCGGCTACATCGACGACGAGAACGCGCGCAATGATCTCATAAAGATTTTTGTGGAAGCCATAGAGGGCATAGCGCAGTACGCGGATCCCGAGACGGGTATGTACTGGCAGGTAGTGGATCGCGCGGGCGATAAGGGCAACTATCTCGAAACAAGCGGTTCGAGCATGATAGCCTACGCTATGATGAAGGGCGCGCGTCTGGGCGTTCTCGACAAGAAGTACGCCGAAATGGGCAGGAAGACCTTTGACGGCATTTGCAAGAAGTATCTCAAGATCACCGAGAACGGCGATCTGGATCTCGGCGGTATCTGCCTTGTCGCGGGTCTCGGTCCCGAGGACAATCCCCGCCGCGACGGTACATATGAATATTACGTATCGGAACCCATCGTCGATAACGACGCGAAGGGCGTTGCTCCGTTCGTATTGAGCTATATGGAAGTCAAGAGAATGGCGGCAAAGTAAGAGATTTTATTCTTAGAATAAGAGGTTTTTTTCGATATGAAGAAGATCAAGATAGCATATCTCGGCGGCGGCTCAAAGGCTTGGGCTCGCGTATTTATGACCGATCTCGCGCTGGCTGAGGGCATTTGCGGAGAGATCGCGCTGTATGATATAGACGTTCCCGCCGCGGAGCTTAACAAGCGCATCGGCGAACGTATCAACGAGGACGCGAACACAGTCACCAAGTGGGATTACAAGGTCTACACCGATATCGGAGCTGCGCTGGACGGAGCTGATTTCGTGGCGGCTTCCATTCTCCCGGGAACGTTCGACGAGATGGAAAGCGACGTTCATATGCCCGAAAAGTACGGGATATATCAGTCGGTCGGCGACACGGTAGGACCGGGCGGCGTTCTCAGAGCGATGAGAACGGTCCCCATTTATGAGGGCTTCGCGAAAGAGATCAGGAAGCACTGTCCCGACGCGTGGGTCATTAACCTCACCAACCCCATGACCGCTTGCACTAAGACGCTTTATGACGTGTTCCCCGAGATAAAGGCTTTCGGGTGCTGTCACGAGGTGTTCCACGCGCAGGAGTTCCTCTGCAAGGTGGCGAAGGAGATGCTCGGCGCTGACGGGCTTACAAGGCGCGATATCATCATCGACGCGTGCGGCGTGAACCACTTCACGTGGATAACCGAGGCGCGCTATGAGGATCACGATATGCTGGCGCTGCTGCCCGAGTTCATAGA
>CAYPWI010000504.1:0-1853 GCA_964414395.1 uncultured Ruminococcus sp. | reverse complement strand
TCCCAGAACCCCGAACTGCGGGAGTTCCTGCTGAATACGCACAGCCGTATTCTCGTGGAAGCCAGTCCCTATGATAAGATCTGGGGCATCGGTATGGGCGCGGACGACCCCAAGTGCGAAAATCCGCTGCTCTGGAACGGTATGAATTACCTCGGCTTCTGCCTTATGGAGGCTCGGGATATCATCTTGGAGGAAGACAATGCAAAGAAGTGATATCGACAGCGGCAATTCTTTTGATTGGGGCAGAACTTCCGAGGATTACGCGAAGTTCCGCGACATATACCCCCGCGAATTCTATGAGAAAATAGTTTCGCGCGGATTGTGCGTGGAAGGTCAGCGCGTGCTGGATATCGGCACGGGCACGGGCGTTATCCCGAGGAATATGAGGGAGTTCGGCGCGAAGTGGACAGGCGCGGATATCTCCGAAAACCAGATAGAACAGGCGCGGCGGCTGTCGGAGGGTATGGGCATTGATTATTGCGCGATGCCCGCCGAGGAGCTTGATTTTCCCGACGGGACATTCGATGTTATTACCGCCTGTCAGTGCTTCTGGTATTTCGATCATCAGACGATAGCGCCCAAACTGTGGCGTATGTTGAAGCCGCACGGAAAGCTGCTCGTTCTCGCTATGGAATGGCTCCCGTTTGAGGACGAGATAGCTCTCCAAAGTGAAAAACTTGTCTTGAAATATAACCCCAAATGGGGCGGGGCGGGGGCTGTGATGCAGCCTATAGATATCCCCGAATGTTATTTCGATAAATTCAAGCTTGTCTTCCATGAGGAATATAAGCTTGATGTGAGATTTACGCGCGAGAGCTGGAACGGCAGAATGAAAGCCTGCCGCGGAGTCGGCGCGTCGCTCTCCGAAAATGAGATAAAGCAATGGGAAGCGGAACATAAAGCGCTGCTTGAAAGAATAGCGCCGCCCGAGTTTGACGTTCATCACTACGCGGCAATGGCGGAGCTTCAAAAGCGGGCTTGATTAAAAGAAAGGACGATCCAATGGAAAACATCAAAAAAACCGAGATCCTGTATCGTGAACACAATGAGATAGCGCCGATAGGGCTTATCGCCATGAAGGGTACCGAGGCGCTGGCTCAGAGGATAAACAACTACCTTATCCGCTGGGCTGACAGAAACGGAATAGCGCATGATGATTACATGATCGAGTGCGAGTGCCCGCGTTTCGCGTCCGGCGACGCCAAGGGACTTATCAAGAGTACGGTTCGCGGCAAGGATCTTTTCATTCTTGTTGATGTTGGAAACTATAGCTGCACATATAAGCTGTTTGACCGCGAGAACTATATGTCGCCCGACGATCATTACGCCGATCTCAAGCGCATTATCCAGGCGGCAAGCGGAAAACCACACCGCATAAACGTTATAATGCCGCTTATGTACGGCGGAAGACAGCACAGACGTACATACAGAGAGTCGCTCGACTGCGCTTTTATGCTTCAGGAGCTCCAGTCAATGGGTGTTCAGAACCTGATCACAGTGGACGCGCACGACCCCAGAGTCTGCAACGCCGTACCGCTTATGGGCTTTGATAACGTTATACCGTCTTATCAGGTGCTTAAGGCGATGTTCGCGAATTTCCCCGACCTTGTTATCGACAAGGACAAGTTTATGGTTATAAGCCCCGATGAGGGTGCGTTGAACAGAAACTCGTTCTACGCTTCCGTACTTGAGGTCGAAATGGGAATGTTCTACAAGCGCCGCGACTACTCCACTATCGTAAACGGAAGAAATCCCATAGTAGCGCACGAATACCTCGGTACCTCCGTTGAGGGAAAAACCGTGTTCGTTGCGGATGACATCATATCCTCCGGTGAATCGATGCTCGACATAGC
>CAYPWI010000503.1:0-1856 GCA_964414395.1 uncultured Ruminococcus sp. | reverse complement strand
GTACGCAACGGGAGAGCTTCACACCACCTATGACGAGAACGGAGTGGCGCTCGGTCCGCTGTAAGTAGGAAAAATAGAACAGCGCGGGGGGATTTTGTCCCCCCTCTTCTCGAAATGGAATATGTATTCTGTTTGATTTTTGTACAAAATCCACAAAAAATGTGTATCAAAATTGAAGGAATTCATAAACTTTTAAAAAATCTCAAAAAAGGCTTTTCATATTTCGGATTTTGTGGTAAAATAGTATCAGGAGTATAATACTCTGTTATTTCCCGAGTTATGTACATTATATGAAGCTCGGGTTACGGAGAGGGGAAAAGCTTTATGTCACAGATAATTGCTGTTACGGCGGGAAAAGGCGGTACCGGAAAGTCCACCACGTCCGCTAACGTTGCCACGGGTCTCGCGACTCTCGGCAGGAAAACGCTGCTGGTCGAACTGGACTTTGGTCTGCGCTGCCTTGATATCATGCTCGGCATCAAGGATAAAGTTCGCCATGATATAGGAGAATATCTCGAGGGAAAAATAGATATCCTCACGGCTACGACAAAGGTCGACAGAGTTGATAATCTCTACCTTGTCTGCGCTACCAGAAATCCGTTTATAGATATCAATCCCGAGAAGATCATGGGCGTTTGCGAGGAGATGCGCGAGCACTTCGACTACATAATCATCGACACGGCGGGCGTCGGAAGCTCGGTTTTCAGCGTAATAAAGGCAGCCGATCTTATTTTGATGGTAACTACTCCCGATACCGTGTGCGTCCGCGACGGACAGATGCTTTCGGACTTCCTGTATGTGAAGAATTGTGTTAATCAGCGCCTGGTCATCAACAAGGTAAGCCCCAACTTCAAGGAAGAGGATATACTGTATGATCTTGACGAGGTGATGGACGCTGTCGGGATCCCGCTTGCGGGCGTCGTTCCCGAGGACGTGAATATCAAGATCTGCGGCGCTAAGGGCGAGGCGCTTCCGCCTAACTGCGGAGGCTACAAGGCTTATAACGCCATTGCGAGAAGAATTAACGGAGAGACCGTTCCGCTTTCAATGAGGATCGATTGACATATCTGCGTAAACAGGAGGACTTATGAACATTGCTCTGATTGCCCACGACTCTAAGAAAGAGCTTATGGTTCAGTTTTGTATAGCGTATTGCGGTATTTTGAGCCGTTATAGCTTATGCGCTACCGGTACGACGGGAAAACTCGTTTCCGAGGCTACGGGACTGCACATTCAGCGGTTTCTCAGCGGCTCGCAGGGCGGCGATCAGCAGCTCGCTTCCAGCATAAGCTGCAACGAGATCGACCTGCTGCTGTTCTTCCGCGATCCGCTAAACGCAAAATCGCATGAGCCGAACGATATAAATATTCTGCGATTGTGTGATGTGCACAATATCCCGGTCGCTACCAATATAGCGACTGCGGAGGCACTTATTCACGCGCTTGAGCGCGGAGATCTTGATTGGCGCGAATATATGCGCTGATCTGAGTTTTGCTATTCACTAAAGCCTTTGCGGCACGCTGCAAAGGCTTTCGCTGTTAGAGGTAAGAGTTTGGTAAGAAGCGGGTGAGGTATGTTAGTCACTTATGACGGGATAGTCGTCGGGCGGCGCGAGGTCGGCGACAACAGCTATTATATAGATATCCTCACCGATGAGCGGGGGATAGTCGAGGCGGCGGCGCACGGCGCTAAAAAGCTCAACAGCAGTCTGCTGTCGTCCGCGTCGGTCTTTGCGTATTCCACGTTCTGCCTCAGCAAGAACAAGCTGCGCTACACCGTGAACAGCGCAAAGCCCAAGTACAGCTTTCACGCGCTGGGGAGCGATATCGAGAAGTTCTCGCTGGCTTCGTATTTCG
>CAYPWI010000502.1:1548-1865 GCA_964414395.1 uncultured Ruminococcus sp. | reverse complement strand
CGTTATCGCCGCAGGCGGTAAGCGCCGCGCACATAACGACCGCCATTGCTATTGACAATAATTTCTTCATTTTTCGGTTCCTTTCTATTCAATAACTTCTCTCTGCAATGCCGACAGCAGAACCTTATATGTCCTGCCGAGGAAGTGCAGACCGTCCATCTCGGCGTATTCCTCCATGAAATAGCCGTTATCGTCGCTCAGCATGGAATTAAGGTCGAAATACTCAACGCCGAGATCCTTCGCCATACTCTTCAATTTCACATTCATACTGTCAATGTCATCGTTGCTGATCTTCGCGCTTGCCGCGGTAGAGCTGA
>CAYPWI010000502.1:438-1538 GCA_964414395.1 uncultured Ruminococcus sp. | reverse complement strand
CGGGCGGAACGGAGATCACACAGATAAAGCTGTCGGGACAACCGCTCTTGAGGGCGCTTACAAGATCCTTATACTGTGATACTACCGTATCATAATTAGTACCCGCACCCATCGCGTTGGAACCCAGCATTATGAAAATGCGCTTGGGCTGCATATCCACGGCGTAGTCCTTGGCGCTCTTGGTCGAACCCTGAGAGAACGCGCTGTGCAGCGCCTTATACGGCGTATAGCCCACCGCCGCCGCGACGTTCTTCACGTCCAGATATCCGTAGAGGTGAAGTCCAGTAAAGATGCTGTCGCCTATGAACAGATCATCCGCGAACAACGCGTCGTCATAATCCTCGGGAAGACCGGCAGTCACAGTATTGCTCCAATCTTCCGAGCTGCTTTCGGGATCGGAAGACTGAGGAGCGGAAGAGATAACCTCGTAAGATGTAACATCGGAAGAACTCTCCTCGCTCGATGTGAACGAAACATCGTGAGTGTCCGAACTATCCCCGGAGCCGCTGTCGCCCGCGCCGCTCAGATCGATCGAGCTGTCCGAATCGTCCGACGGCGTTATCACCGCGCCCGAAGAGTCGTTCTGATTGGTGCCGTTCCAGCCCGTAGCCTTGAGCGTCACCACGAATATAAGCGCGCAGATAGCAAGAATAAGCAGCGCCGCCATGATGTAGATAGCCTTTACCGCCCCGGGGACCTTCTCTCGGCGCACACCGCCCGAGGGTCGTCTGCCGCGGTTTTGATTATTGGGATCGTTGGGAAAATTGTTATTCTGCCCCGTTGCCATTGAATGATCTCCTTTTAAAAATCTGTCTTTTGTTCATACGATAGAGCGTGTATTGAAAAATCAAAAGCCTCTCGTTTTCCACAATGTACTTATTATAACACACTTGCCCGAAAATTTCAAGCCACATTGCAAAATTTTCACTATTTTGTAATTTTTCGGGGAAAATTTATCGGAATTCGCTGCCGTCCTCGCAGAAAAGCTTCATTCTGACAATGCGCCGTATCGGTATCTCCGCGCCACGCTGCCGCTTATAAGCGTCAAGCAGTAGCTGTGGATTGATATTGAAGTTGTTCCCCGCGGGCAGGCGCAGAGT
>CAYPWI010000502.1:0-428 GCA_964414395.1 uncultured Ruminococcus sp. | reverse complement strand
CGTCAAGCGCAAGGATACAAGGCTTGAGATCTATTTTGGAGATGCCCTTCTTGGTCTTCTTCTCGGTGATGATCTTTTCACTATTACAAAAATCGAGGAACTTTTCCTTGTCGATATCGGCGGTGATCTCCCATTCCGCGGAAGCTATGTCCGTATTCTTGCAAACGGGCACGGTCGTTTCTATTATGCGGATATCGAGCGGCAGGGCGGCGTTTATGCGCTCTGTCACTTCCTCGTAGGGAATTTCTTCCAGAAGCCGAAAATCCATAGCCTCGCGGACGCTCTCCTGTCCCAGGGACAGCGGGAGCATAAACTGCGTATACATACGCGGATTATACCCCTCGGTGTACCACACGGGGAGCTTCGTTCTGCGGATCGCCCGCTGCATCACACCGCTCAGATCGAGGTGTGAGATGTATTTCGCGCGG
>CAYPWI010000501.1:0-1873 GCA_964414395.1 uncultured Ruminococcus sp. | reverse complement strand
GCAGGGGTTCGGGAAATACGTTACATATTATCCGACGGAGCTTACTTCTTCCGACAAAAAATATCCCGTGATCGTTATCTGCAACGGCAGCGGCACGCCTATCTCCAAATATCCCGCTGTGCAGAAGCATTTTGCGTCATGGGGCTTTATCGTTATCGGGACCGATGAGGAATACGATTGGAGCGGCTTTTCGGCGGAAATGTGTTTGAGGCACTTAAAGCGTTGGAACGAAAATGAAAAGATCGAGGATAAGGACAGTATTTTCTTTGGGAAGGTAGATTTTGATAACGTCGGCGCAGTCGGTCATTCTCAAGGCAGGGTGGGTGTGCTGAACGCCATTACAGCTCAGCCACATAAGCACATCTTTAAAACCGCGGTCTCACTTTCCCCGACGAATAAGACGCTTGCAAATAACCTGGAATGGGAGTATGACGCGACCTTGATCGATATCCCCATAATGCTCGTATCCGGCGCGGGCGGGGGCGATGATTGGGTAGTGACAGGCGAACAGATAAGGGAGATCTATAATGATATAAGCAGCGATAAACTTGTTCTCAGAAGAAAAGAAACCACTCATGATCAGATGCTTTACTCCGCGAACGGTTATGTTACCGCGTGGTTTATGTGGCAGCTGCAAGGTGACGAGAACGCTGCCAAAGCGTTTGTGGGAGAATTTCCCGAGATAATGAGCAATGAGCTTTATCAGGATCAGCAGTCCGATCCGGAAACTGACCGAATATAATATCCAAATCATAAAAGGCTCTTCGGTCGAGAAAACCGCAGAGCCTTTTTTGTGATATTATATCAATAGGATATGATGAGCTGCATTTTAAACCGTTCCTCGCCGTATACGGCATGAGGGATATCTTTCGGCATGATGAGCGTCTCGCCCTGTGTCAGAGTGAATACTTCGCCGCCTACGGTAAATCTGCCTTTTCCCTCCAGTACCGTTACCATAGCGTCTCCGCCGGCGGCATGTGTGGAGATCTCCTCGCCCTTGTCGAATGAGAATATCGTCATGCTGACCTTATCATTCTGCACCAGAGTCTTGCTGACGACCTGACCCGGCTGATATTCTACCTGATCCTTCAACTCAAGCTTCGTTTGTTTTTCAATGTTCTTGTACATAATGTGTTTCTCCTTTTAGTTGTCAAGAATTTTGCCGCCGATAGATATCGTGACGACGTTCCATGGGATGAATTTTCCGCTTTCTTGCAGCGCTTTCTTAGCCGCGGCTTCAAGTCCGCCGCAGCAGGGGACTTCCATACGCAGGATAGTGACGCTTTTTACATCGTTATTCTTTATGATCTCCGCAAGCTTCTCGCTGTAGTCAACAGCGTCAAGCTTGGGACAGCCGATAAGCGTGACCTTTCCCTTCATAAAATCGCTGTGGATATTCGCGTAGGCATACGCCGTACAGTCGGCGGCGATAAGGAGCTTCGCGCCGTTAAAATAGGGCGCGTTTATCGGCGCGAGCTTGATTTGGCAAGGCCATTGACCGAGCTGCGATCTTATTTCCGAAGGTTTCGGCGGCTCTTCCGACGGGATCTGCGTTATTTTCCGCGCCCGCATACCGGGACACCCCGAACCGTGCGGGATATTGTCATTTGCGGCTTTATTCTTTTCTTTCGCGGCGAGAACGGCGGCTTCATCATAAGCGGGAGCTTCGCGTTCCTCAAACGAGATCGCGTCTGTCGGGCAGTTCGGCAGGCAGTCGCCCAGACCGTCGCAGTAGTCCTCGCGGGTGAGCTTCGCTTTTCCATTTATCATCTCTATCGCGCCCTCGTGACACGCTTTTGCGCAAGCGCCGCAGCCGTTACATTTATCCTCATCGATTTTGATGATATTTCTTATCATATATATGTTCCTTTCC
>CAYPWI010000500.1:0-1877 GCA_964414395.1 uncultured Ruminococcus sp. | reverse complement strand
GTGAACAGCAGATGCCGCTCGTAAACGCGCTCGGCGATCTCCCGCCCGCGCTCGGTGAGCGTGATATAACCGTTCTTGTCGACCTCTATGCAGTTATCCTCGCGGAGGTTCTTCATCGCGACGCTGACCGAGGGCTTCGAGAAATTCATTTCCGCGGCAATATCCACCGAGCGCACCTCGCCGTTTTTGTTGTTGAGAATAAGTATGGTCTCGAGGTAGTTTTCTTTTGATTCGTATATTCTGTCTTTCATAGCAGCCTCACTTTTCGCGCCGTATTTTCCGAGAACGCATATGTCCTCTATTATATTCTATCACGTTTTTACTTTTATGTCAATATCTTTGGGGAAACCGGACTGCAAGCAAGTATACTCACGGTATAAAATTCACAAAACACTGTCATTCTTTTGGTTATTTATACCAAAAATTCGCACAAGTTATTGACAATGAATTTTCCCAATGATATAATGAAGTTGTATCTAAAGAATTTGCTTTGGCATTAAGGAGGTTTAATTTTATGAAAAAAGGCAGAATAATTCTTACATCAGCTCTTCTCGCGGCTGTAATGTCGCTGTCAATCAGCATGAGTACTTCCGCGGAAAATCTCACCTCAACATCGTTGACAGAAGATGCGGTTGAGTCCTCGATCTTGGTCGATGGATCAAACAAGCCGGCTGTAATTGAAGATTTAGATGAGACGGATATTATTGAAGATCGGACCGAGGAAGTAGAACCGAGATACCGGGATGATTATGAGTATATATCCGAAATAGCACGCTTTACAACATCCGGCGGAACAGCAAGCTATATAACCATTGAATGCAGATTCTACAAAAAATATCGCTGTGCAAGCACAAGCGCTCCCAAGCAATTTATATGTTACGGCGTATACGCTCAGATTGTTGACGCCGAATCGGACGGCAGCAGTTTGAACGCTGACATCACAATATATCCACAGGCAAGAAACAGTCTGCAAACATATGATTATACTCCCACTACAACTTTTGGCAACAAACTTTATTATGATTATCCCATGGATCACGACTACAATCATTTACATGCCGAATTTACCGTATCGTCCGACGCGTTTGGCGATATTAGCGATATTGAAGATAAACAAATAAACGTTAATCTTTGATTACCCGCGATAAGCTGACTCTTCAAAATAACAGTTTGACTATAAACGAAACGCGCCCGGCAAAAATGCCGGGCGTTCTTGTTTTCTGTTACTCCACTCGGTCTATCTTTCATAATTTCAAGCAGATCATTGACAAGAAATTCTGTTTATGATATAATAAAAGCATACAAAAACTTGTGTATGATAAAAAGGTGAAATTATGAAACGTATAATTATGTCTGTACCGCTTATATTTTCATTGCTGTTTTTATGCTCATGCTCCCCGCAAAGCGCCGCGCAAAACACGGTCGACAGCGTATCCGAATCGGCGGAACAGATCATTTCCGACTACAGCATAGCGCGTATCAACGGCAACGGCTTATCCGAGCTGAAATATACGAAGCCGTCCGAACGCTATATACCGAATATCAGTGACTATTACAATTCAAACGATATTCTTGACTATGAGGTCAACTCACAGATCTGGCGTGAGACCGACAAAAGCGACAGCAGAACCTTCAGCAAAGACTATGACGGTATACTGCTGACGGTCACTACGGACAAAAGCGAGTACACTGCCGATGAACCCATCAGGATAAAAGCCTGTCTGAAAAACAACACCAAAAGCGATATTTGCTTATTTTACGGAGAATACCCTATAAGATACCCCATATCATTTGGAACAGAAGCGCCTTCCCTCAACGAAAAATACTTGTTGGAAAAAGGTGATGGACTTATCTGCACCGAATGTGCCGAGGCACGG
>CAYPWI010000499.1:0-1888 GCA_964414395.1 uncultured Ruminococcus sp. | reverse complement strand
GAAGAACGCCGACACCCACATCCAGAACACCGCCCCCGCGCCGCCTATGGACAGCGCCGTGGAAACGCCCGCTATATTTCCCGTGCCCAGCGTCGCCGCTAAAGCCTGACACATCGACGCAAACGGGGATATACCCTCCGACTTGTCCGATCTTGAGAACACGGTCGAGCGCAAGACTTTCGGGAATTTCCGAAACTGAAAAAATCCGCTGCCTATCGTGAAGCGTATGCCCGTAAACAGCATCAGCGCCAGCATAGGCACGCCCCAGACTATTTTATCGTTGATATAAGAAATAATTTCCAAAAAATCACCCCTTGTCCATTATATTGTGGACAAGGGGGCTTTATTCTTATATTGTCGAAATTGCCGATCACTGCTTCCTGCGGTTATTGCGGTTTCCTTTAGGCGCTGAGTTCGGCTTGGGTGCGGACTTGGTATCCGGCTTTGAAGCGGACTTGGGGATATTGTCTCTTGCCGGCTTCTCCGTTTTCTCGAGAAGCGGGGGAGACTTTTTAATAACAACACCGCCTTGAGCGTCCGCCGCGGGTTCGCTTTCAAAATACTCGTCGGAAAAATCCTTAAAGCTGCCGACATACGCCTCGGTATCGTCGGGGAGATTTTTCTTCTTGAGCTTGCCCGCGACAAATTCCGCGAACATCAGATAGAACACCGCGAACACGGGCGCGCCCAGCAGCATACCCGGTATGCCGAACAGTCCGCCGCCCACGGTAATGGAGATAAGCACCCAGATGGCGGGCAGTCCCAGCGTTTCACCGAACAGGAACGGCTTGATGACGTTTCCGTCCGTCTGCTGAATGACGAGCACGAAGATGGCGAACCAGATGACCTTTATGGGGTCTACGAGCAGTATCAGCACCGCGCACGGTATAGCGCCGATAAACGGTCCGAAGAACGGGATAAGGTTCGTCACGCCGCACACCACCGCGATAAGCGTCTGATACGGCATACCCATTGCGAACATCCCTATCAGCATAAACACGAAAATGATCATCGCGTCCAGAAGATTGGAGATGATATATTTCTTGAAAATGTCGTTCGCCTTTGCCAGACCGCCGAACAGCGTTTTGCACTTTTCTTCCTTAAAGAACGCAATAAGGATCTTCTTACACTGTCCCAACATACGCTCCTTGCTGTACAGCAGATAAATGGCGATGATAAAGCCGATAAGGAAGTTTTTAAGACCGGTGATCATCGTTCCGAGGAAGTTCATCAGCCACTCGGAGACATTGCCGACGATGTTTCCCGCCATGGGCTTCAACTCCTCGGCGATCTTGTTTATGAGGTCGGCGAAGTTCGTGACCTCGGTCGAGATGAACTCCGCGATCTTCGGGTTGTCCTCGAAGACCTTGTTCACCCAATTCTCGACCTTCTCAAGATATTCGGGCGTTTTTTCGGCGAGATCCACAACGCTCCTTATGAAGCTCGGGGCGACCGCGACAATAATTCCCACCAGTACCGCCAGCACTATTACAATGGTGATCATCATGGAGAACACGCGCGCCATGGTCTTTCGCCGCCGCATTTTCTTTTCTATGGGCGCTTCATGCTTTTCGAGGGTCTTCACCACGGCGCTGTCACCGACGGAAGAGTTCAAAAGCTTGCGCATGACGATGTTGTCTTCCTGCGGGATCTCCTCTTTCAGTTTCTTGAAGAACTTGTTTTCGATGTACATCATCAGCGGATTTAAGATAAAGGCTATCACGATACCGCAGATCGCGGGAGCAAGCACACCGCTGAACTTTGAGAATACTTTAGAAAAATCGTCAAATTTAAAGACAAATACCACAAACAGCACCGCAACGACGATGACTATCAGTGTATAAACGGCAATGGTCGTATATTTCCTGTTCCAATTTATTTTCATGAA
>CAYPWI010000498.1:0-1893 GCA_964414395.1 uncultured Ruminococcus sp. | reverse complement strand
ACAGCCATATAACCGATACAATGCAGCGGCAAGCAGCAGCGAAGATAGACCGCCAGATTTGCGGCAGTAACGCCGAAATTCCGACGAGTAAGGAGGAGGTAAAGGTAGATACCCTCCCGCCCGATTTCGAGCCGTACAAGCCCAAATACCGCAAGCCGGGCACGGGCTGCGTGACGATGATAAACGACCACCTCTATGAGGGCAAATACAGTCCGAGGAACGCCTATGGTAAGCGAGAAGCACACAATATCTATGCCAAGACGAGAGAGGAATGTGAGGAGAAGCTGGCAGCGATGATAGCGGAAGTCAAGGCTAAGATCAAGGCAGAGAAAGAGCGTTTGAAGAATTAACGATTCGTAAAAACTCGATAACGAAACGTTATTCAGTGCGGCGATTGAAACGGTGAACGAATCGTTCACCGTTGGAGAAAAGAAAACGGGCTGAATCAAATCGGTTCAGCCCGTTTAAAAATATGCGTCACAGTTTGCTAAGCCTTTCCTCTCTTGCTTCCTCAAGAGTGATATCGGCGGGAATTATGCCGCACAGTGATTCTGCAATTGCTCTTCTTTCAGCGTTCGCATTAGTGATCTTCGCGATCAATCTGCCGCCGTTTTCAGTGATAAGAACATCTTTCGTATTGGAAAGTCGTAAATACTTGTCAAGATCTTTTTCCAACTCTGCTATGGTAACGTACATAATAACACCCCCAAATAAGTCTATGATTGCGTAACTCTATTATACAGCAGTCAAAAGGTTTTGTCAAGTTTATCTGTTAATGGGGAAAATATATTATGGATGGGGTTCCAAATGAGTACCCCATAAATTTCTTATCAAGAATTAAGCCGCTTCTAACAAAAGAACTGCCACTCGCCCCGAAATAGGGCAGGTGGCAGTGTCCAAATAGGACACCCCTTCAAAACTGCCGTTTTGACAGTTTTGATTTGTTCAAGCTCGGGGGGTGATTAACCCCGAGTATCTTAAAAGTCAGATTTCGCTACCTTTTAGAAAAAATACTCTCTGTACCGGAGATCATTGCATAGATGAGGATACAGATGCGTACCCCATCTCATAAAACAACTGAGTCCCAATGCAGGACTCAGTTGTTTTCAAAAATTGAATCACATAAGACAAAGAAGAATAAAGAATACGCCGCCCGCCCCAAAACAGGGCATCCTACAAAAAACTGTTTCGATAGCATTGAATAATGACCCGATGAAGTAACAGAACGTTCCACCATAAGTATAATGGAGCAAGGAACAGCCGAAATAATCGCTCTCGCCTACCCAAATGGTACTCGAGAGGGTGTAACGTTAAGGTGGAGATAGAGCGATCAATGAGTTTGAACGATTCGTTAAAACTCGATAACGAAACGTTACTGAGCGTGTTTAGAAATTGGGTCGCTGTAAATAAAGAGTACACCCGCCCTAAAATTGGATAGGCAAGGAGTGTCAAAAATGGACACTCCTTTATGAATTACTTATCGCCCATTTTAGGGATAGCTTTAAAGTGCCCTTTAAAATACTCATTAATTGCAATTTTATCAAACCT
Organism: uncultured Ruminococcus sp.; assembly: GCA_964414395.1. Taxonomy (GTDB): domain Bacteria; phylum Bacillota; class Clostridia; order Oscillospirales; family Ruminococcaceae; genus CAG-115. Next base: position 345 of record CAYPWI010000498.1, on the reverse strand, counting down.
AATGTCAAATTTGCTTAATGAATACAATTCAGAATGACCAATATTGGTTTTGTTTACAAATCCGATTTCGTCCTTTCTAAGCAACTTAAGATCCATCAGTTGAGATTCGTGCGTAGTAACAATTAATTGGATATTTCGTTCATTCGCTAATTCTAAAAAGTCTTTAATAAACTGAATCGTCAACAATGGGTGAAATGTTCGGTTTACTTCATCAAGAATATATACTTTATTTTTGCTTTGTGTTAAAAGGATCTCGATAATATCGAGTAGTCGAACTGTACCATCTGATTCTTCTTTTAAAGAAAATGTTGCAGAGGAATACTTGTGTTTAAGTTCAATGGTCTT
>CAYPWI010000497.1:0-1898 GCA_964414395.1 uncultured Ruminococcus sp. | reverse complement strand
GAATATCCCCGGCGAGAACCTCAAGGGCGTATATTCCGCAAACGAGTTCCTCACCCGTGTAAATCTGATGAAGGCGTACAAGCCCGATTCCGATACACCTATTAAGAAGAACACCAGCGTGGCTGTAGTCGGCGGCGGCAACGTCGCGATGGACGCGGCGCGCTGCGCGAAGCGTCTCGGCGCGGAGAACGTCTACATAGTTTACCGCCGCAGCGAGAACGAGCTTCCCGCGCGTAAGGAAGAAGTCGAGCACGCCAAGGAAGAGGGCATAATCTTCAAGACGCTCAATAATCCCGTGGAGATCATCGGCAACGAGCACAAGTTCGTCACCGGTATGAAGTGCATCGAAATGGAGCTCGGCGAGCCCGACGCGTCGGGTCGCCGCCGTCCTATCCCGAAAGAGGGCAGCGAGTTTATGCTCGATGTTGACTGCGTGGTAATGTCTATCGGTACTTCTCCCAACCCGCTTATCCGCAACACCACCAAGGGTCTGGAGACCAACAAGCACGGCTGCTTTATCGCCGACGAGAACGGTCTTACTTCCCGTGAGGGCGTGTACGCGGGCGGCGACGCCGTAACAGGCGCGGCGACCGTTATCCTCGCAATGGGCGCGGGCAAGACCGCGGCTAAGGCGATGGATGAGTATATCAAGTCTAAGAAGTAAGCTTTATATCCGAATAAGCAGCGCGGCTTCCCAATCGCTTTGGGAAGCCGCGTTTTTTTATTTCGGTCTGCAAAGAAGCACAAATTCTGTGGGAATGAGGTTGCCGCCGTTGTGGCGCAGATAGAATTCATAATTAGGGTCTATGCTCTCGATAAGCGCGGGTATTCTCCAGATATCGTCATAGCCGTGATATACGCATATGGCGAGCTTGGGGCGGCAGCGGCGGATCGTCTTTTCCGCGCCTCTGAGCGCGTTGTACTCCGCGCCTTCTATGTCCATTTTAAGGAAGGTAAATCCGTCGGGGAGATCTTCATCGAGTGTGACGACCTCTACGCGTTCTCCTTGGTTTTGGGAAGACTTTTCGGAAAGCCGATTTGCCGAAAGGTCGGTGACCGACGAGTTCATAACCATCTCGCCCGCCTTTTCGGCGACTCCCTTATGGCGGATCTCAACGTCGTGCAGATTCGTTAAATTGCCGCGCATGATCTCGCAGCTTCTTTCCGTTATCTCATACGCGTAGATCTTTTTATAATCCGTTCCGTATGTGTCGACGTATTTCAATATGGAATCGCCCGTGTACGCGCCGATATCCACAAAAATGTCGTCCTTGTTGTTCGGGAAGATATCCGGCTCGTAGTAGTCGGGGAAGATAGATTTTACTGTCCTGAGCAGACCGGTGTCTGTTATTGACCAATTCAACAGAATGGCTAACAGGGTCTCTTTTGAGAGGTAGTCGGGGAATTTTCGGTAGAGGTACATAAAATCGTAGCTGTGCTGTTTGAGTACCGCGGCGCGGCGCTTGAGCGTGTCGTAGTCGCGGTGATCAGGGTCAAGCGTTCCCCACAGCGGGAATTTCGCGAAATATTCCACGAATTCATTATAAATTTTAATATTCTTCTCTTTCATCTTGACGATGCTTTGCCAGATGATCTTAAAAATGGTATCATAGTCGGCACTGCGGGAATTGTTGATGATCGAGAGGAACAGCCTGTCGTATTTGTTTTCGGGGACGAACGGATCGGCGGTCTCCGAAAGCACCTTGAAGCAAGTGTTCAGCCAGACCCTGTTGGGGAGCTTGCTTATTTCGATCTGCTTTTCAAGCGATGTTCCGATAATCCCTTCTATGGACTTGATTATCTTTCCTCTTTTCTCCTTACAGAGCGCGCTTGCGGTGCGTGTGTCGTTGGCGAAAGCCGCGTCTATCTCGTTGAGCTGATCGAGAATTCGCTGTGCG
>CAYPWI010000496.1:0-1903 GCA_964414395.1 uncultured Ruminococcus sp. | reverse complement strand
TATATGTACATTATTTTTATCAATATTATGTCTACTTCTAATCGAAAATTAGTATGAGCGAGATATCCGCGTCGGAAGCCGCGTCGTGTTTTGTCAGAACATATAATTTCACACCACTTGGAAAATGTAAAACTTTAAGTAATCCGTCTCGGGAACATTCCACAAAATGGGGTGATTGGGAAACTGCCGCCGCGCTTCTATCTGCCTGAGCGAGATATCCGCGTCGGAAGCCGCGTCGTGTTTTATCAAAACATATAATTTCACACCACTTGGAAAATGTAGAACTTTAAGTAATCCGTCTCGGGAACATTCCACAAAATGGGATGATCGGGCGACTGCCGCCGTGCTTCTATCTGCCTGAGCGAGATATCCGCGTCAAAAGCCGCGTCGTGCAGCATCTGCTTGAACAGCGGCTCGGTCATAAAATGCGAGCAGGAGCAGGTCGCGAGATATCCCCCGCGCCTTAAAAGCCGCATCGCCTTGAGATTTATCTCTTTGTAGCCGCGTATCGCGCTCTTTACGGTGCTGCTACTCTTGGTGAACGCCGGCGGATCGAGTATGATAAAGTCATACGGATTGCCGCCTTTGTCGTAAAGCTCGGTGAGAAGATCAAAAACGTTCGCTTCAACGAGGTTCAGAGAAAGCCCGTTAAGCTCCGCGTTATGTTTGGTCATTTTGAGCGCGTCGGCTGAAATATCCACCGCCGTTACCTCGGAGGCTCCCGCTGCCGCCGCGTTCAGCGCGAAGGCTCCGGTATGTGTGAAGCAGTCGAGCACTTTCCTCCCCTTCGCGATCCTGCGGATAGCGGCGCGGTTGTATTTCTGATCGAGGAAGAACCCCGTCTTCTGACCGTTCACATAGTCCACCGAATAGCGAATACCGTTCTCCTTGATCTCCGTCACGCCGCTGAGATCTGTTCCGAGACCGTGCCAGAAGCCCTTGTATTCTTCCATGCCTTCCAGCTCGCGGATCTTTACGTCATTGCGCTCGAAGACCGCCGAGATCTTGTCGCCCGTGCGCTCAAGCTCCTCGACAAGAAGTGTGTACAGTTCTTCCTTGATAAGCTCGGTTCCGAGCGACAGCACCTGAGTCACCAGAATTTCTCCGAAACGGTCGACCGTCAGCCCCGGGAACTGATCCGCTTCCCCGAAGATAAGACGGCAGCAGGAAAAATCCCCGCCCATGACCGTTCTGCGGTAATCCAGAGCGTAGCGTATCCTGCGCCTGTAAAAGTCAGTATCGAACTTGTCGTTGGCGTTCTTTGAGATGACCCGAACACGTATCTTGGAGTTATCGTTGATATATCCCGTGCCCAGATAGCGGTCTCTGGCACTGAAAACGTTTACGAGACCGCCGTTTTCATATTCACCGGAAACGGAAGTCACCTCGTCGGAATACACCCATGGATGCCCGCCGCGCAGAGCCTTTTCACCTTTTAATGTTACAGATACTTTGGGAAATCTTTCCATCGTATATCCTCGTCATTCAATTGTTTATACTAATTTCTGATTGAAAACAGACAAAGATTTGCGAAAATCAAACCGCAAAGATCGTCTGTTTTAAGTCGGTTATTAGTCCGTAACTTTCACCAATTTAAGTAATACAGATATCGATTTCTTTATTTAGGTCAATCTTTTTTTGCCGAAAATATAATTTAACACGTAATATGCAGTCAGCATATAAAATCAACGAAATCGGCTCTGTATAGGGATTTTTGGCTTGACCATCACTCGCATTACTGAAAGTTACGGATTAGTATTATCCTCACCATTCAGCGGGTATTCGGATAACCGCTTTTTAATACTAATACCTGACTGAAAACAGACAATCTTTGCGGTCTGATTTTCACAATACTGCGTTGTCGTCCTTGCAAGGCGTCAGCCTTGCTGCGTCCTCCGCCTTG
>CAYPWI010000495.1:0-1913 GCA_964414395.1 uncultured Ruminococcus sp. | reverse complement strand
TATGAATATTACCCGCGCGGGGTCTGCTCGCGCAGAATGTTGATCGATGTGGACGGCGACACGGTAACGGGTCTGACCGTCGAGGGCGGCTGCCACGGCAATCTTCAAGGAATTTCCTCTCTCGTAAAGGGAATGAAGGTGGACGAGGTGATATCCCGTCTGGACGGCATACGCTGCGGCGCAAAGAGCACGTCTTGTCCCGCGCAGCTGGCGATCGCGCTCAAAGAAATAAAGAACAAGGCATAATATCAGCGTTCACTCCCCCGCCATCTGGGGGAGTGAACTTGAATTACAGAAAATCGAAAGAGGTTATTATGAAAATTCCGGAATTATTCAAAAAAGGAAAAATCGTGTTCTCGTTTGAGATCTTTCCTCCCAAGAAGGATGGCTCTATAGACACGATCTACAAGACGCTTGACGGGCTTGCGGACTTAAAGCCCGATTTCATCAGTGTCACCTACGGTGCGGGCGGAAGTCAGCCGGGCTGCTCCACGCGCGAGATCGCGTCTATAATCAAGACCAAGTATCATACGGAGTCTATCGCGCATCTCACCTGCGTAAGCTCCACGAAAGAGGATATAGACCGCGTTATCGGGGAATTCAAGGAGAGCGGCATTGAAAACGTGCTCGCGCTGCGCGGCGATATCACGCCCGACAAGCCCCCCAAGCACGATTTTCACTACGCGTCGGATCTTATCTCGTACATGAAGGAACGCAGCGACCTCAGCTTCTCTGGCGGCTGCTACCCCGAAGGGCACACCGAAGCGGCTTCTCTCGACGCGGATATAGAAAACCTCAAGAAGAAGGTGGACGCGGGAGCTTCTCACCTGATGTCGCAGCTGTTCTTCAACAACGAGCTGTTCTACAGATTTCTCGAAAAGGTGCGTAAGGCGGGGATAAACGTTCCCATAGAAGCGGGAATTATGCCCTGCGTCAATGCCAAGCAGATAGAGCGCATGATAACGATGAGCGGCGCTTCCCTGCCCCCCAAGTTCACGAAGCTTATAGCGCGTTACGGCGAGAACCCCGAGGCTATGCGCGACGCGGGTATAGCCTATGCCGCCGATCAGATAATCGACCTTGCCGCCAACGGCGTGGACGGCGTACATCTCTACACGATGAACAACCCCTACATCGCCCGCAAGATAAGCGAGAGCGTTTCGGGAGTGCTGAAAGGCTGATGAATACGCGCTTAGAGCCTTCGACCCTTTCCGACGCGTTTCGCTATATGGGAGTTCACGGCGAACCGGACGCTTCGATACTCGCCGAAACGGAGCGCTGTGAAAAGCGGCTTTTGGAAGCCGCTAAGCCGCGGTATGTATCACGAGTGTTTGATATCATACGAACTGACGGCGAACTTCGTCTCTCGGGCTGCGGCTTCACGCTCGAGGGCGAGAGCATAAGACGGCATTTAGAGGGCTGCCCTATGGCGGCGGTCATCGCGGCGACGCTTTCCTCGGATACGGACAGGTTCTTGAAGAAAGCGGCGCTTGAGGACGGGCTGACGGGGCTTGTGTCGGACGCGCTTGCGAGCGCCTATATCGAACAAGTCCTCGAACGGGCGCGCGCGGAGGTCATCAATTCCACGGAAATGTACTGCACTTGGTGCTTCGCGGCGGGCTACGGCGATTTTCCGCTTGAGACCGTGAGAGATCTTATCGCCTGCACAGACTCGGAAAGGCGGATAGGGCTCTCGGTCACGGTTTCAAATATGCTCACGCCTCAGAAGTCCATAGCGGCGGTGGCGGGCTTGTCCGAAAAACCGCTCGCCGCCCATGTTAAGAGCTGCTCCGACTGCAATATGAGGGAGAGCTGTCAATTTCGCAGAAGCGGGAGCCATTGCGGTTAGTTTTCGGACAAAATATTACAAAAAAGTTACAATTAGATTACAGTTTTGTAATATTCGTTGACTT
>CAYPWI010000494.1:0-1918 GCA_964414395.1 uncultured Ruminococcus sp. | reverse complement strand
CTTGCCGTTGACCTGAACGGCTATGGTGACCTTCTCGGAATCGTCGTTCTCTATGGTCTTGTTCTGCGTCACCTGAAGAGTGTAGCCCTCCAGACCGTATTGCGGCAGCTCGCGTTCCAGAAGGTCTATGACCTCGTCGGAGATCTGAGTTCCCACAAGTGAGACCGAGACGCTGCGCTCAAAAAGATCCATATCGCTCTGAACCACCGTCGTATCGGGGAAGAGAAATTCCTTGTCTATATAATTGGAAACGTTCTGCTTCTTGACGGTCTGATACACCTGAAAGCCGCCTAACAACACGCTCGGTACGATCGTGATGATCGTGATGACGGTTATGAGTCTGTGTATCTTCTTCTGTTTGCGCGTGTCCACCTCGGTATGGACGGGAACGCGCATCAGCTTTGTCACCAGCGCGGCGGACAGCATTATAAACAAAGTGTTTATGGCGAACAGATAGAACGCGCCGAGAATAAACCTCGGCTGTAAAGTCGCGATGCCGTATCCCGTCGTGCAGAGCGGCGGCATCAGGGCGGTCGCGATCGCCACTCCCGGAATAACGTTCCCCTTCTTTTTGCGCGTATTGCCTATCCCGCCCGCTATACCGCCGAACAGGGCGATAAGCACGTCCCACAGCGTGGGGCTGGTGCGGGCGATCATCTCGGCGGTGGGGACGGTCAGCGGCGTTATCCAAAAATAGACCGTCGATGTGAGCAGGCTGATGACGACCTGTGTCCCGAAGCGCACGAACGCCTTGCGCAGCAGCGCGAGATCTCCCGCGGCGAGGGAATAGCCCATCGTCAGTATACCGCTCATCAGCGGGGAGATCAGCATAGCGCCGATTATTACAGCCGTGGAATTTACGTTCAGCCCGATAGAGGCGATAAATATCGCCATTATCAGTATCCACATATTCGAGCCGCTGATGATGGTGTTCTCGTTCATCATCTCGTGAAGCTCGTCATTATCCATCATATCGCTGCGGATATCGAACAGCGAGGAAAAATAATTCCGTATTTTCCCTTTTTTCTTGACCTCAGTCGTTGAAGCGTCCGTTTTCATCGGTTATTTGCCCTTAGTCGAGAACTTCTGCTCGCCCTTCTGTGTAAGCGCCGCGATGATGTCGATCACGGCTTCAACGATAAGCGTTATCGCCACAAACGTCCACAAGACAGCCGTACTGCCAAACGGGTTGCAGAGTATCACCACCGCGCATATGATGGTGAGCAGCGCGGCGATCCCCATAAGGAACCACCTGTTCATTTTCAGACGGATCATATCTACAGTCCATTGCAGCTTCGCGATGCCCGTTATCAGCGTACCGACCCCGTAAAGTATCGTCAGCAGCGGGAAAGTCACAATAAACCAGCGGCTGTTTATAATGCAGAAGCCGCCCACCACTATGCTGATAAGTCCGCGCGTCAGGCTCTGTCCGACGACAGCCGCCGCGGGCTCCGCCCTGAAATACCTGAATATGCTTATAACTCCCGTGACGATCAAGACCGCGCCCACGGCGACTATGATCCCCGCGGTGAAGCCGACGGGATTTATCAGAAGAATTATTCCTATCACCAATTCACAAATTGATAAAATTATCTTGCCTGTTTTTCCGCTCATTACGGTTCCTCCATTTTCAGAGAGTTTTTCCTGTCGATATTGACAAGTTGATCTATTTATATTATAATATATATGTGTCGATTTTGCAACAAGCAGTTTAATTAGAGATGTTGTGAAATCAACACTTTTAAATATTTTGTATAATAAATCGGAAATTATTTTCCTGTTCCGGGAAAATTCCGCCGAAAAGGAGCAAGGTCAAATGGGAGAAAAGGAAAATCAAAGGGTCATGCTGACAAAGCGTCTGCTCAGGGAAAGCCTGATACGTCTTATGTCAAAAAAGGAGCTTCGGAAGATCTCCATA
>CAYPWI010000493.1:0-1924 GCA_964414395.1 uncultured Ruminococcus sp. | reverse complement strand
TTAATATTATAACCATTTAATGACAAATGCGAGTGCTAAACCGTCCTACTTTATGCACAAAACGGACATTTTAATGGACTTTTGACTTTTCACCCCAATATCTGGAATTAGTATCAGGAATGAATGTCAAAATATCCTCACCCGCGAACCGCTTTTCGGTTCTTTAAGAAAACGTTAAAAGATGCCTATAGACCTCAGTATCGTCACATACACGAAGATCGTCAGTGCGCTCACCAAGCTCGTCCATACGACCAGCTGACCCGCCAGCTCGTCGTCAGCGCCCATTTCCTTCGCCATGATAGCGCTCGAGACCGCCACGGGTGTCGCGAAAACTCCCACATATGTAGCGAAGTGCTCTCCCGCTATGCCGGGGACGAGGAAATACGCTCCGATAAGCCCCAGAACGGGCACCGCCACCACTCTCATGAACGTTCCGAAGATGATCTCCTTCTTGAGCCGTCCTACCGCCGAGAACTCGAACTTTCCGCCGAGTATTATCAGCGCGAAAGGCGTGCAGATGTTCTTGACGTTGTTCAGCGACGTGTACAGAAACTCGATGTCGCGCAGACGGAACATTATCCCGTTCGCCACGAACAGCTCGCGTATTCCGAGTACCGCAAGTCCCGCCACGGTGCCGATTATCAGCGGATTTTTAACGATCCCCAGAAGTATTTTCTTAACGTCTATCTTGCTCTTGGTGCTGCTGTTGTTGAAGATGGTCAGCGTTATTACCGCCAGAATGTTGAACAGCGGCACGCAGAACGCCGACATAACGCCCGCCGCAGCCGCGCCCTTATCGCCGAAAAGCGAGGTCGCAAGCGGTATTCCGATTATCGCGTAGTTTGAGCGGAAGATCGACTGAATGAGCGTTCCGCGCTTGGCGGGGTCTTTGGTGAACGCGCAGTAGATCGGGATACCCACGAGGAATATCACGATGACCGCCGCCACTCCGTACAGCACGAACCAGAAATTGATCTCCGAGAAGCTGTTGATGTTGTAGACGTTCAAAAACAGCATAGTCGGGATGAGCACTCTGAACGTCAGCTTGTTTCCAACGTCCAGAAAAGGTGTTGTCAGCATACCGATGCGCTTGAGAACATACCCCAGCGCTATCAGCAGAACGATAGGCAAAACGGCGTTTGCCGAGAAAACAAGAGCGTCTATCATAATTTCAACTCACCCAAGTTGTAGTAGTCTTTAAGGTATTCGCTCGTGGCGTTCACCATAGACGTGAACAGCTCCTTCGCCTGATCAATAGTAAGCCCCGAGCACAGCGGCTGGTTCGCGAACGCCTCGAATATCGCGCGGAAATCGCGGTTCTTGATGCCGTAATAAGTGTTCTCGATGTTGACGCAGTTTCTGTATACCAGCGCGGAAACGTCCTTCGGAAGCGGCTTCGCCACTATGGGCTTCACGCTGTTTCTGGAAAACACGCAGTTGGTCTCCACGACCGCGCCCAACGGCATATCCGCCATCTGTCCGCGGTTGACTATATTCGCGTTGGATACGTGCGCGGGGATAAGCCCCAGCAGCGCCTTCATCAGCTCTACGACCTCTTCGTCGCTCTTGACGACTGCGATCTTCTCCTCGCCGTCCGCTATACGCTTGGACTGCGCGATCTTGTCGAGCCTGTCCTGCTTGCGGTAAGCGACTGTGGTGAGGTGGTACAGCCAGCTGTCCACCATCGCGGGGTCTTTTATGTACCATGAATTGTTCATGAACTCCACGAGGTGACGGTCTCCCGCCGCCGCGAGCACGCCAAAGCGCTTGAACAAGTCCATCTTGACCTTATTTCCATAGAGGAACGGGTTATCGCGGAACCCGTCGGGATCGTCCACCTGCTCGCAGTAGCCGCGCTCGTAGAACTTGTCTATGAACTCGGGCAGCAGCGCCAGCATATCGTGATCCTCATAGCGCGCCTCGG
>CAYPWI010000492.1:0-1938 GCA_964414395.1 uncultured Ruminococcus sp. | reverse complement strand
CGATCTTCTCGATAACGCCGCGCTTTCCTATGATAACGTTTTCAATGTTGTTGATGAGTTGTTCGATTTTTGGATTCATGTTAAATTCCCTTCGATAGAATTATTGTGTTTCCCGACGGTGCAGAAGAACAGTCCGGACATCATATAGACCGCGGCGGTCGGCGTAAAGGATAAGCCGTATACGAACTCACCCAGCCCCGCGAAAAATCCCGTGAAAAGATGCAGATTTGAAAGCTTCAGATATATCAGCCAATAGACCGGCACGGCTATGAATGACGGCGCGTAGGCGCTTATCGCGAACCACCGCACTCGAAGCCCCGCTTTCCTTTTTAGAACTCTTGCTATGCGGCTCGATGCGAACCCCAGCGCTATGGCAAGCGCCAGCCCGATGATGATAGTCAGAGGCAGGTTCAACAGCGTCAGCGTGAATATCAGCAGATTTAGATTTGTTATCCCAAAGACCGCCGCCGCGCTGCATATCAGGGTCAATATCGCCGCGATGAACTTTTTTATGTATTGACTCATAGCAATTTTTCCTCGATAGATCTGTCGTTTTCGGCAGTGCACCACGCTGTTCCCACGATAAAATAGACGGCGGCAGCCGCGGAAAGCGATATTCCGACAAAGGCTTCTCCGAGCCCGGGCAAGAATCCTTTGAAATATCCCACAGCATCGAGTATGAGAAAGACTATCCAATAGATCGCCGCTCCCGCGACAGGAGAAACAAAGGATGAAACGATAAATTGCCACAGTTTAAAGTCCTTTTTGCGTTTTAGCACGCGAAAAATACGGCTCGCGGCAAAACCTGTCGCTGCCGCCAGCGTGAGACCGACCAAGATCGCCAAGGGCAGAATGAAAGTGAACAGGAATACTAACAGGCTTATTATCGAGATCGCGAAAACCGCCGCCATGTTGCAGATCACAAGTAATATTATCGCAATGCCCTTCTTTGTTCCGATATCGTTGCTCATGCTATTCTATCCTTTCGTGGGGTAGTTCCGCTGATATACCGCGTTTATTTGCTGCCCGCTAATTTTTTCCGTCTGTTGGTGAATATTATAGCCATAATGACCTGTCCCGCGCAAAACGCTATAGAAGCCACAAGCCATGACAAACTGAAAAGGTCGGTAATTCCATATCCCAGTCCACCCATAAACCCGCTGTAACCGCCGTGAGCCGAAAGATACAAATGCTGTGCGCGTTCGCATGTGCTCAGTATAAGCGGCACGGCGCTCACCGACGCGATAAACAGCGGCGCGGGTATGCCGAATTTGCGGCGCAGATTATCACGCAGAAATTGAATGGGTATGCACACCGCGATCATTGCGGCTGCCTCAAGCAACAGCGGGAACACTTCGGGCTTGCTGCTCAAAGGGTACAGTCCTATGTCCACAGCGAGACCGAACAAAACAGCGCCGATCAGCGTTATAAGCAGCCCGCCGAGCGTTCCCAAAACGGCGCATAGTATAACAGCGGTTTTCTTCATACTCTTTCCTTTCCCTAGACCAAAACGGCGCGGCAGATCTGCCGCGCCGCGAGGCTTGAATTCAATTATATCAGGTGAGGAGCGACTGCTCGGTCGCCGCGTCGAAGAGGTGGATCTTGTTCGGGTCGAACGCCAGTCTGATGGTGTCCTGAGGACGCGCGGTGCATCTCGGAGAAACGCGCGCGGTGAGCGGGATGCCCTGGCAGGTGAGGTACAGGAACGTCTCTGCGCCGAGCATTTCGGTGATGTCGACATTCGCCTCGATGATGCCTGTCTTGGCGGTGGAGAGGAACATCTCCTCGTCGTGGATGTTCTCGGGACGAATACCGAGGATAACATCCTTGCCTACATAGTACTTAAGAGCGTCGGAATCGGCTCTGCCGGACGGGATCTCAACATAGTATGTGGTATCCTTGCCGAACGCCACGCTGTACTTGCCGTCGGCTTCGATC
>CAYPWI010000491.1:0-1955 GCA_964414395.1 uncultured Ruminococcus sp. | reverse complement strand
ATTCAATGAGTTGTTACACCATGATCCACATTCCATTGATGAATATGATCCTTTTTAGCATCCCATATCTCCTGATACTTAACAGGATCAGCTTCATAATAAGGTCTTCCCTTACTATCATAACCAACAATTACATCTCCACGAATATCCCAATTTTTATCAATACCAATATAACCCAATCCCTCACTGGTTTTGCCAATCACCTTATAACCATTTTTGGTATACTCACCAATATTGAGAAGATAAAGTTCCTTAAGCATTGGCTCATCCGCAAACTTAGCAGGAATATTATTATTCTGAGACGGTTTACTTTCCACTATGGTAGCAGTGGGAAGAGAACTTGTGGCTGTGGACTGAGGTTTACTCTGTGCTGCACTATTTGACGCGGGTTTGGACTGCAAAGATGATGTAGGTATCGACTGTAAAGATGACGCGGGCTTTGTTGATGATGAAGATGTATCGGAAGAGCTGACGTTTGACACTGTTGACGCCGCAGACTCCACTGAGGACGCGGTACTTGATGAAGAAGCCACGACAACACCGGACGATGAAACGGTATCGCTTTCATTGGCGGTCGTGCTGCTTGACACGGCAGAGCTTTCGATACCGGAGCTTGAAACGACGGAGCTTGAGGACGAGGAGCTTTCCGTCTGAGCGGTTACGCTCACGCTTTCGCTGCACCCCGCCATAGCAAGCGCGACCGCGCAGCAGCACAAAACCGCTGAAATTTTCTTTTTCATGATAAATACAGTCCTTTCTGTCGGGTAGATCTATCGGTCAAAGCCTTATAAAAACATTATAATATATATATATCAAGGGGTAATTTAAATGAAGTTTTGGCGGGGCGAAAGGTTTTTTTTGTGGGATTTTGCCAAAAAGCGTTTCACCAAGATCCGATCCGCTGAAAGTAAAGGCTGATGAATACGAGGGCGGGATCGTCAGCGTTATTCTGCTTGATATGGACGAATACGCCGAGAAATAGCGAGCTCGTTCTCGCGATGAATGTCAATTTCGCGGCTTATCGGCGTTTTAATGGGGCTGTAAAAAAACAGCCTTTTTTTACCTCAAAATCGTTAATATAATCACAAATATGCTGTTGAAAACTTGTTGAAAGTTTTTGCCGCCATATCGTTCGTTATTTTTATTCACGTGAACGAATACGACAAGTATACCTTATCTGCCCCAAGATATGGATAAATTCTCAAAAGCATTGTCTATATGTTGTAAAAATAAACAATATTTTTGCTATGTGAGAGCGTTTTTATATGAACTTTTTGTGAAAACTGCACAAAAATATGAACAAAACTTTATCTTTGTTTTTTTCAAAAACTCCCCCTTTGCCCCTTGCAAAAAAAAATCAGATGGTTTATAATATGATTGTGGGGAAAAGTGGTTGAGATTTCACTCTTTTGGTGAAAAGTGGTTCAGAAATATAAAACTTCACTAACCGAAAAAAATGAACGGCTCTTCCGATAAATTGCTCTTGCCTCTTGACTCTGACAAAAACGTGGGGAAAATAAAGATAATCTACGAAATCACCGTCTGAGGAGGGCGGTCGGCGGCTTTTCAAAAGGGGTCAAGCGCATTGGCAAAGGGGGAGTGGAAATGTACGGCGAATATGAGCATACTATAGACGCCAAAGGCCGTATGAACTTTCCCGCCAAGCTCCGCGAGGAGCTTGGAGAGCATTTCTACATCGCCAAGAGCTTGTATGAAAAGTGCCTGACGGTTTACGCGGAAGAGAGCTGGAATAAATTAAGAGAAAGCCTCAAGGATAAACCGTCGAAACAAGCGCTTCCTATCGAACGTTTTCTGTTCGGAAGCGCGTGCGAAGCGGAGCCGGACAAGCAGGGCAGGATAGCCATTGCTCCCGCGCTTCGGTCTTACGCGAATATCACGGGCGAGGTAGTGGTCGTGGGGATGGTAGACCGCTGCGAGATCTGGGATAAGGCTTC
>CAYPWI010000490.1:0-1959 GCA_964414395.1 uncultured Ruminococcus sp. | reverse complement strand
TAATAGCGATAGACACCAGGAACACGATCAGACAGTACGCAAGGGTCGGGTACGTAGTCAAGCCGCCTATGTCTATTTTATCGACTGTCAGCCATGCTATGGGAGACAGCTTACGGTGCCTCTGTACACCGCTCATAGAATACCTTACCCAAGAGCCCCACGCAACAAACGCCGTCGCTATGACCGTTCCGACACTTCGCGTCTGAGTGATAAGATTAAAAGCGAAAGTTATCATTCCAAGGAATATACCGCCCAGCCATGACAGCAAAAACGTGAACCAGCAAGCTTGAAGCGGCGTGAAATATTCAACTATGTACTTTGGTATCTCGACTTGCGGAACATCATCCCACATCAGCTCCTCGTATGCGAGCGAATAGACCGTACCGCCCCAATCGAGCGATGGATCTCTTGTAAAAAGCGCACACAAAACAGAGATCAAAAAAATAAAAAGAAAATATACCGCGCTTGCGATAATTATGTACAACAGCTGTCCGCAAAGCCATTTCACGCGGGAAGTCCTCATCATCACAAAAGTCTGATTTTTATCGAGAAACGGCGCGTTGCAAAACATCAGCACCAATGGCATGATAAAAACCACCAACATTCCGGATTGCGTATATAGAAACGGAAAGATCCACAAAGTCATATCGGAACCTATTTTGACAGCGTTTAAATTCAGCCGATGAGCGTAAACAAACGTTATGATAATAATTATCGCCGCTACGACCCACATTCGATAGTCTGTAATCCATTTTCGGAAATTCTGCGTACATATCGAAAAAACAGACTTAACCGAGTTCATTTCGCACCCTCTTTCCCACCTTCATTGTAAACAGCACTCCGCATGCCGCCGACAACCCTCCGAAAACCAATATAGTATACAAAAAAGTCAAGCCGTCGGGGATCAATGTTCTGGCGTTTGATAAAGCCGTAAAATTCAACAGAAGCGGCGCGTTATATGTAAACTCTTCAAACGCGTAGCACAAAAGGAACGGCGCACCAATGGCAATGTATTTGCTTGGAAAGAACGCTGAGAGCGTCATTCCCATTACCGACCACATACCGCAGGAAAGAGCATAAGTAAATATCACCATTATCACCGACAAAAATGGCAGCCCCATTGCCTGAAATCCGCCATACGACACCCCGGGTCCGTTTTTCTCAAAGTAAACGGTATTTGTACAGCAATCAAGTGTGCCAAATATCACCAGCGGAACAAAGACAGTCACAAACGATGAGGAAAAGCAAACCGCGACATTTGATACCGAGTAATCAAAAGCGCTTTTTCTTGTAACGCAGTTCATAATCGTCTTAGTATTCCATTCATCCGCAAAGTTCGCGGCAAACGGTATAGCTCCCAACACCACGAAAAGCTTGCGGTAGCCGTCTATCTGCAGCAATACCAATATATCCGTATAAACATCCACACCGTTCAATACGGGTCCTCCGCCCAACCTGATATTGTCTATAAGAACGCAGAATCCTAAGATCACAGCCATAGCGCCGTAGATATACGGGGAATGAAGCAGCTTGAAAATATATGATCCGGTCATTAAAAGCCTCCGTAACCTCTGCAAGTATCGGCGTAAAAAATTCCGCTTTATCTCCCATTAACGGCTCACCCTCTACACTGATCTCATATGCCATAAAGCACCATGCGGGTGTAAATATAACATCTCCGTTTTCATTTTTTAAAGGAATATACTCAAGCTTACACTTATAAAAACAGATCGGCGATGAAACAGCCGTTATTCTTGAGTAATGATCAATAAGCTCATCGGAGACATATTTCGCGTCGTATTTGAAATCCACGTTCCCTGCGTCGAGAGATACAACATCATAAACCGCCCGCGCTCTGAAAAAAACGACACGATCCTTGATGACTCCCATAGTAACAGTTGTTCCCTTTACCGATCTGGATGTACCGGTCGTTTTTATATCGGAAGAACACACATACAC
>CAYPWI010000489.1:0-1982 GCA_964414395.1 uncultured Ruminococcus sp. | reverse complement strand
TTATCGGAGCGGCTATGGTCGGTCCGCGTATCGGCAAATTCGGTAAGAACAAAAAGCCGCAGGCTATCCTCGGTCACTCCATGACGCTGGGCGCTCTGGGCGTGTTCATTCTCTGGTTCGGCTGGTACGGCTTCAACGGCGCGGCGGCGAACAGCGTGGAAAGTCTGGCAAGAATTTTCCTCACTACGACAGTCGCTCCCGCGGTGGCTACCTGCACTACTATGTGTTTCACATGGATAAAGCACGGCAAACCCGACGTTTCTATGTGCCTTAACGCCTCGCTGGCGGGGCTTGTGGCGATAACCGCTCCCTGCGCCGACGTTGACTGTCTCGCGGCGGCGATCATCGGTCTTGTGGCTGGATTTCTCGTATGCTTCGGCGTGTGGCTGCTCGACTACAAGCTCCACATCGACGACCCCGTCGGCGCGGTGGGCGTTCACTTCTGCAACGGCATCTGGGGAACTCTGGCTGTAGGGCTGTTCGCGAACGGCAGCGGTCAGAATGTCGGCGTGGGCGGCGCTCCCGTAAAGGGGCTGTTCTACGGCGGCGGTTTTTCACAATTGGGAGTTCAGGCGCTGGGCGTTGTATCGGTGCTCGCGTGGACGGGCGTGACGATATCCCTTACGTTCCTTATAATCAAGAAGACCATCGGTCTGCGCGTGTCGCGCCACGAAGAGATAGTTGGTCTGGACGCTACGGAGCACGGTCTTCTCAGCTCCTACGCGGACTTTATCCCCTCTATGCAGATACAGACTACTGCTTCCGGGCGTGAGAGAGAAGTCGAGACGCTCCAACGCGAGGACGGCAAAGTCCCCGTTATCCGCAAGAGCGGAGCCGACGGCGCGAAGATCTCCAAGGTCGTCATCATCACCAAGCCCGAGCAGATCGAGCCGCTCAAGAACGCCATGTCGGATATCGGCATAACGGGCATGACGGTGACGAATGTTCTCGGCTGCGGTATGCAGAAGGGCGCTAAGGAATTCTACCGCGGCGTACCGATAGAGACGCATCTGCTCCGGAAGATCAAGATGGAGATCGTGGTCTGCAAGGTTCCCGTTGAGACTGTGGTCAATACCGCGCGCGACGTGCTCTACACGGGCAGGATCGGAGACGGAAAGATCTTCGTTTACGGTATCGACAACGTTGTCAAGGTAAGAACGGGCGAGAGCGGTTATGACGCTTTGCAGGACAATGAATAACGCTTAAGAGGTTCTTTCACATAAAAGAAGCGGTTTCGCGCGATCATGCGCGAAACCGCTTCGCCTTTCAGTTTTCGAGAAGCAGACGCGCGGCGAACGCCGCCATAAGCGCGTATTCCTCATCGGGCGGCACAGCGTCGAAGGGCTGTTCCAGCGGCTCTACTATGCCGCTTTTCGCGCGTATGGTCCTGTTGAGAGAAAGCGTTATCTTGTCATCGCTCCTTGAGGTGACGCTGACTGTATTTTTTGGAGAAATCCCGCAGGTTATCAGCTGAACGCCCTTGGGAAGCTCCCCCGAGAAGCGCTCGCCGTCTACGATAACGGAAAGTGCGCAGCGCACATCCGCAATGCCGTTCCCGCCTATTATCACGACCGCGTCCTTACAGTCGATCTCGGCGTTATCGCGCGCCTTTATGACCTCCGTATCTTCAAGATGTCTGCCGCAGTTACATTCTCCCACGATACAAACCACAAACACCGCTCCCCGTTTTTTTGTGTTTATATTGTGTACCGTTTCGCGCGGATTATTTACGGATAAAACAGTCCCGTTTGTTCGTTTGATAAAATATAACCTACAGTCGTCGCAGCAAACTCTTGTCAACCTACATACGACTTACGCCGCCTATAATTCGGATAAAGCAGTCGGTGATACATTGGTCATAATTTCGAAGGATAACATAATCGCTTGCGTCACCGAAAAATGCGGGAGGGAGGGGGGTGAGGGAGAAGGGAAAGGGGGATTGGGGGGAAACCCGTAGGGAGAGGGGGAGGGAGTCCGCATTT
>CAYPWI010000488.1:1221-1988 GCA_964414395.1 uncultured Ruminococcus sp. | reverse complement strand
GACAACGTTAATGCAGTTGCAGGGATGATATATTCTGAAATAAATAAATATATAACATATAATTGCAAAGATCTCACTAAATCATACATAAAATTATCTTGGGATGAATATTTCTTTTATGTTCAAAAACTTTTTGACTTATTAAGCCGATCATCGGCAATGGGAGGATTTTATTTTGATGTAATAGTCGGCATTAGTGGCGGTGGTCTTATGGTCGCTGATATTCTTTCGAGAGAATATGGTCAAATAAAACCAGTTGTTTCTTTAATTGCTGATAGAAGAAAGCGTAGAACAAGATTTGATTTTGATGATATGCCTTTTAATAATGAGGGGGCTTTATTTTTGCTTGATAACGAAAAGATTAAAAGTATTTTACTTATTGATAGTTTTACACGGGACGGTATAACTATTTTTGAAGCAAAGAAGTATTTAGAAGATAACTTAAAAAATAAAACAATTAAAACTGCCGTTATATATGCAAGTGAAAAGTTGAAAAATAACAAAAAAATTGACAAAATAGATTTTGTTGCAACATACAAAGATTTAGTAAACAAAAAGTTGTCAATAAATGGATATTAAAAAGTAATGTTTCACATAATTTAGCATAAAAACATATCTAATCAAACAAAGATTTGATTACAGAGTAAGCATGTTTAGGGTTTTTCTTGCAATGGTTATTTTTCCTTAAGCTAAAGTGCTATGCGCTGTGAAGGCGTGAATATTGTTTCAGCATATGAAAAAAATCAATAAAGGAACCTTTAATTAGG
>CAYPWI010000488.1:0-1210 GCA_964414395.1 uncultured Ruminococcus sp. | reverse complement strand
TCTGTCTATGAACATTTTTAAAACGGTTTGAAATCAAGTGCCTATTTTGCCAAGTTCTGCCCCGAGCCGTTTTTCTCAAGTGACCCGAGTATGATCTCAACAGACTCTTCGATGCCGCGTGAGCTGTCAACAACAAGCTCGTAGTTGTTTTCATCTCCCCACTCTAGCCCCGAGATATTTTTATAATACATTGCTCTCGCCTTGTCCGAACGGGAGATGTTCTTCTCCGCCTCTTCCCGAGTATCGCCGTATACCTGCATGACCCTTTCTATGCGATATTCCCTCGGCGCGCGAATAAATATCCGCACAACATTTTCCTTGTCCTTAAGCACAAAGTCAGCCGCTCTTCCGACTATCACACAGCTGCCCTGCTCGGCTATTTTTTCTATTATCTTCTTCTGTGCGGCTATCGCCTGACGAACGACAGTGCCGCTGAGATACAGATCGTGCAAAAGCTGCGGGGCGTTTTTGTTTATGTCGGAGATAAATTCTCTGTCAAGTCCGCTTTCCTGCGCCGCGAGAGCGGTCATCTCCTTGTAGTAGAACGGTATCTCAAGGCGCTCCGCAACAAGCTTTCCTATCTGTTTTCCCGAAGAGCCGTGCTGCCTTGCTATCGTGATGATCACACCGGGCTTTGACTTTTGAAGAACCGCCGCGGGGCGTTCTTCCCTCGTCTCATTGAGTCCCTTAAAGAAATGACGGCTCAGAAAAAATCCCACAACGGAAACCAGCCCGTCCGTCACGGGGAAAGTAAGCCAAAAATATTGCAGTCCGAAACGCGAAAACAAATACGCCAGCGGGACGAACAAGCACACCGTTCTGATGATTGTCAGCAGCGAGCTTTTAAGGCTCGCGCCCACCGCCTGAAACAGCACCGGATACGTAAGCGACGTGACGAGCGGGATAAAGCTTATCCCAATGATGCGAAAAGCGTTTATCCCTATGCGAACGACCTCTTCCTCTTTTGAAAAGAACCTCAGCATCGGTTCGGGGAAGAGCTCAAAGCAAAGCACCCCAAGAACCATCAGCGCCATGCCGTAGATTATCGACAGATCGAGCGTCTTCTTGCAGCGCTTATAGTTTTTTGATGCGAAATTATAACTTATTACGGGAACTATGCAAGTCTGCATCGCGCCCAGCGGGATAAAGAAAAAGCTCTGCCATTTGTAATAAAGACCCAGCACGGTCACGGCAGCGTCGGACACGCTCG
>CAYPWI010000487.1:0-2017 GCA_964414395.1 uncultured Ruminococcus sp. | reverse complement strand
GCCAGCTGCGCGTGATCGCACCCGATATCGGCGGCGACTCTGCCGCTTCTGCACAAAGCCGCCGCCGCTTTCAGCCTGTTATCGAGCGAATTCAAATCAGTTGCCGAGCGCCTTATTGAGGTCTGCTACGATCTTGGCGGGGTCTACGCCGTGGACTTCGCAGGCTTGTCCCACAGACTCGCCGCGCGCCGACGGACAGCCGAGGCAGTGCATACCCATTCCCATAAAAATGGGAGCGGCAGCCTCGCCGTTAAAATCAAGAATATCGCCGATAATGGTATCAACAGTTACTTTCATATTTTTGTTCTCCTTGTGATCGAATTTCCGCGCGGGAGTTATTTCACACATCGTCCCGCGCCGTGCGCATATTAGGGCACACACATATATTATAACACATTTTTATCGATTTGTCTACTGATTTTAAATAATTCTTATACAGAACCGATAAAAAGATAATTTCACGGAACATTTTTATTATTTGTCAGCGCTTCCCGCGGTTGACAAACGCGCAAAACAGTGGTATAATGAGAACAGGAAGTGATGCGGTGGGAATTTCGAGTATGGATAGTCCCATAGAGAAAAAACACTCTAACAAAGGCAGACCAAACGGGATATTGATATTCGGCGTACCGCTGAACGATCGCCAGCAGAAGCTGTTAGACGCCCTGCCGGAGTTCAACAGCAGGGTCACAGTACCAAGAACGTCTGTGAAAATGGTGGATCTATCGGCGCTGACCGCTCAGACGGGCGACGAGTTCGGGATGTTTACAAGAGGCAGCAGACGGCTTATAATCCGTGGGAATTATTATATGGTGGATATCGGTATCAAGGAAGCAGCAGAGCTTAACTCGCAAGGGTATAGGTGGAGCGGACATACGCACCCGGGGTATGATTCAAATTGTTTGCAGGCTTCTGATGGCGATTATGGAATCCTCGATAGTTTTACGCAAAAGGCAAGTGTGATCTATAATTCAAAAGGTCAATTAAGAACCTTTGAAAAGGAGAGATGATTTATGTGTAAACTTTTTAATGATTGGTCAAGCGAAATAAAAAGCTATTGTGAAAGCAACGGACTTGATTTTGAAAAAGCTCAAAAGATGTGTAAATGTTGGGGAAAAAATGATCTGCTTTTACAATATCATGACCCCCAAAAAGGGAAGAACGGTTTGCTTGACGAAACTCCCGCGCCTGTCGTCCTCTATGTTAAAAAGGAAAACGGAATTTTGCTTTTCGAGCAGACCGAGCACACCAAGAAATACCTTTCATAAGGACGAAAGCTATGTGCAAGTTGTTTATTGAATGGTCAAACGAGATACAACAATACTGCGAAAGCAATGGGTTAAACTACGACAAAGCCAAAAGCCTGTGTAAAGGCTGCGGCAAAGACTTTATGTTTTTGCAGTATTTTGATCCCGAATCGGAATCGGTAAAGAAGGGATCGGGTCTCCGTGATGAGACTCCCATGCCCCTTGTGCTCGCTATATACAAGCAGCCCGACGGCTCCCTTAAATTCGAGCAGACCGAGCACACCAAGAAATACCTTTCATGAACATTTTAAAGCGCTCGCTTGGTCGGGCGCTTCAATTTTGTGCAAATTTGCCAAAAAAATGCTGTTAAATAGTAAAAATTCTCCAAAAACGTTTACAAGCCTGAAAAATCCTTGCAAAATATTTGAAAGTGCGTTATAATAAATATAACACAGACTGTAAGTTAAATTACCGTCTGACGAAAAGCAATATTCCAAAATTGATTTCATAACGGAGGAGATTTTATTATGGGTATCAGGCTTGACGACAAATATCTTAAGAGCTTCGTGAGAGATCACGAGCTTACGGCGGTCGCTCCCGCGGTAAAGGCGGCGCATGACACGCTCGAGAGCAGAAAGGGTCCCGGAAACGACTTCCTCGGCTGGATCGATCTTCCCGTAGACTACGACAAGGACGAGTTCGAGCGCATCAAGAAGGCTGCGGCTAAGATAAAGAGCGACAGCCAAGTGCTGATCGTTATCGGCATCGGC
>CAYPWI010000486.1:0-2023 GCA_964414395.1 uncultured Ruminococcus sp. | reverse complement strand
GGGGGTTATCTCGAAGTCGGCGATGGGGTACTTGATGCCCTTGTCGTAGTCGGTGATTATCGAGAACGCGGTAACTTCCGTCGCCGTGCCGGAGGTGGAAGAAATAGCGCAGAAATGCGCCTTTTTACGCAGCTCGGGAATTCCGAACACCTTGCACATATCCTCAAAAGTGCAGTCGGGGTACTCGTACTTTATCCACATAGCCTTAGCCGCGTCAATAGGCGAACCGCCGCCCATTGCTACTATCCAGTCAGGCTGGAATTCGATCATCTTCTGAGCGCCGTTCATAACGGTGGTGACGGACGGGTCGGGTTCTACGCCCTCGATGAGCGAAACTTCCATACCCGCTGCCTTTAAGTAATCCTCAGCCTTCTGCAAAAAGCCGAACTTCTTCATAGAGCCGCCGCCAACAACGATGACAGCCTTCTTGCCCTTGAGGTTCTTCAAATTCTCGAGAGCGCCCTTGCCGTGATATACGTCACGCGGTAAACAAAATCTAGCCATAACAAAAACCTCCTGATAAAACTTTGGCGAAAAACACCAATTGTTTTCACCCTACGTTATAATTTTAACATACTTTCACGGTGTTTTTCAATGACTGTTTTCGCATATTCCTATATTGCTTTTGATATAGAACAAATGGCATAAAAAGATATTTCTCAGGGTGTGCCGTATATGAGGGTTATTATCCTGTCAGCGGTCAGCGCCCTCTGTTCCTCGGGGGAGACAGAAGCCGTGCCGTCGCCCTTTTGTGCGCCGTAGTCACCGAAATTCGCGTGGTTGCCGCCATCTATAACGAATTTCTCATAGCCCTCGGGCATCAGGGAGCGCCCTTCTTCGATCTTCTTCATATTGACCACCTTGTCTTCGCTGCCGTAGATCGAGAGCGTTTTCAGTCCGCTTCCCGAGAGGTCTTTTGTGGAATAAGCGGCTAAGAAAATCAGCCCATCGAGCTTGTCAACGTTATTCGCGGCATAGCTTGCCGCCATAGCGCCGCCGAGGGAGTGCCCCGCAAGGTACCAATGCTCATAATCGTATTCGGCTATAATATCGGAAGCCTTGTTCATTCCCAAAAACGCGAGGTTGCACGGCATATGTACGAGGAAGCAGTCCGCGCCGTCCGCCGCTATGCGTTTCAGAAGCTCGGCGTAGGCGAGGTCTTCCACCTTAGCCCCGGGATAGAAGATCAGCGCGTTATCCTCGCCCGCTCCGTCGAAGAAATAGCCGAACTCCGTTTTCGTAACGCTGACATTCTCCGTGCCGCCCAGCGCCTGTTCTCTGTCCGTCACGTGATAATAATCACCGACATACCACACGCAAAGCCCGATAAGCACAAGTATCACGGCGGCTATAATGATCAAAATTTTCTTTTTCATCGGAATACCTCTTTTATTCTTATCAAAGGGGCTATAAAAAACAATCCCTTTTTGTTC
Source organism: uncultured Ruminococcus sp. (assembly GCA_964414395.1). Classification (GTDB taxonomy): domain Bacteria; phylum Bacillota; class Clostridia; order Oscillospirales; family Ruminococcaceae; genus CAG-115. The sequence goes on along the minus strand of CAYPWI010000486.1, from coordinate 590 downwards.
GTTCGGTCAAATATAACCTATAGTCGTAGCAGCAAATTCTTGTCAACCTACGAACGGCTTACACAACATATAATTCAGATAAAGCAATCGGTGATACATTGGTCATAGCTGTGAAAGATAACAAAATCGCTTAGATCTCCGATTTGTTAGGTCAAATATAACCCTTAGCCGCCGCAGCAAACTCTTGTCAACCTACGGACGACTTACGCCACCTATATTTCAGATCAAGCAGTCGGTGATACATTGGTCATAGCAGTGAAAGATTTCATAACCGCTTAGAGCTACGATTTGTTATGTCAAACACAACCTATAGCCGCCGCAGCAAACTCTTGTCAGCCTACGAACGACTTACGCTCCTATATTTCAGATCAAGCAGTCGGTGATACATTGGGCATAGTTGTGAGGCATAACCAAATCGCTTAGAGCTACGAAAAACGCGGTGGGTGGGAAGAGAGGGGGAAAGTGTGTTCAATGTATCAAATAAAAGCGCGACAGTCAGATAAACGCGCGGACGGCTTACGCCACCTATATTTCGGATAAAGCAGTCGGTGATACATTGGTCATAGCTGTGAAAGATAACAAAATCGCTT
>CAYPWI010000485.1:0-2028 GCA_964414395.1 uncultured Ruminococcus sp. | reverse complement strand
CGCACCAACGGCACGGGCTACAAGGGGCTTATCCACCAGCCCGACCCCACCAAGAAAGAGGATATGCTGCAGGGTATAATAGAGGTGAGAAAGCTGCATACCCGCGCTATCGCGGAAACGCACCTCACCTGCGCGGATGAAATGCTTTATCCCGAAAACTATCGCTATCTGAGCGACCTGCTGTCGTATGTGGCAGTCGGAGCGCGTTCCGTTGAGGATCAGCACCACCGTCTTGTGGCAAGCGGTATGGAGTGCCCCGTCGGCATGAAGAACCCGACTTCGGGAACTCTTTCGGTAATGTTCAACTCCATTCAGGCGGCACAGGCAAGCCACACGTTCATCTACCGCGGCTGGGAAGTCGTGTCGGACGGAAATCCGCTCGCGCACGCTATTCTCCGCGGCGCTCAGAACAAGCACGGTCAGACGCTCCCGAACTATCATTATGAGGATCTCAAGCTCTGCTGCGATCTTTATCTTGAAAAGGGACTCGAGAACCCGTCCATAATCGTAGATACCAACCACTCCAACTCCAACAAGCAGTATCTCGAGCAGATACGCATCGCGAATGAAGTCCTTCATTCTATGCGTCATTCCGAGGAGATACGCAATATGGTCAAGGGTCTTATGATCGAAAGCTATATCGAGGACGGCGCTCAGAAGATCGAAGAGGGCACCTACGGCAAGTCCATCACCGATCCCTGCCTCGGCTGGGAGAAGACCGAGAAGCTCATTATCGGAATTGCGGAGCAGCTGTAAAGACGGGGCTGAAAACGCTTCGGCTTTACTGGAAATTTAAGTATATCGCGGAATAAGACCCGGGAAAAGGAGAATTAAGATGAGAAAGCTTATTGCGATCCTTATGGCATTGGGGCTGCTTCGCGGCTGTTCTTATATACCGGACGGCGGGATGACATATCATCCCGATATCCCGGGGGTAGAGCTTAGACCCGAGTCGGAGCCGTCAAGCGAATACACTTTGGATCTCTCCCGCACACGCTGTCCGCAGGTGCTGTCCGTGACGATCGAGAACGGCGACGATCCGTATCTCCGCAATCTGCTGGATATTCACGTACTGCATACGGGAGTTGTCGGTCTGTTCGGCTGCCCTGTTGAGGTAGAGGGCACAACGGGGAATTCAAAGCTGATCTTCCGTTATGACCCTGATGATATGAGAAATGTTCCCGCGAGAAACCTTATCGGGCTTTATTATAACGAAAATTCGGAATATGAGGAATTGAAGCCAACGCTCGATGAGGAAGCACACACGGTGTCGTTCGATATCGACAGCGACGGCGCGTATATGCTCGTCGATCTTTACGAGTGGTACAAAGCCTGGGGAGCGGATCTCCCCGAATACGCCCACCCGCTGGAGATGACGTTTGAGGGCGGCTATTATCCGAGCTTTTATCCGTCGTTTGATGTGACCGTTCCCGAGGGCACTTCTCTTAACTTTTCGTCCGATATGGAATGGACGAACCCCGAAACGGGGCTTGTCTCCAAAGATTATTTCAGCTCCAAAAACGGCAGTCGGCTGAACATCTCCGCCAAGGTGATACGCGGCGAGGGAGCATGGGCTGACGCGCTTGCGGGCGCGAATTATGTGCGCAGCAACCCGTCTGTCGAGGGTTTGCTCCTTTGGAACTCCATGGAAGAATTGGCGGTCGAGCCAAAGCGGATAGTATTGCTGAAAAACTCGACATTTACCGGCAAGGAGATTGTCGCCGCGTCGTGCTATTACTATGTAAGCCCCACGGAGAGCGTTTCCATGGAAGTATATGTACCGGCGGGCGACGCGGAGCTTGAAAAGGAGCTGCGCGAGTTCGTTCTCGGGATAAGGTTTTATGACTCGGATTTTCCTTGGGATAAAAACACTTGACAAATCCGAGCGGATATGATATAATATCAATGTTATATTTTTGAATGATCAAAAGCGTTGACGGGAACCCAGTAGCGAACGCAAAACCCTTTCAGAGAGCCGCCGTGTGGTGCGAGGCGGCAGGGCGCGTTTTGTGAATTACCTCCCCGAGC
>CAYPWI010000484.1:0-2038 GCA_964414395.1 uncultured Ruminococcus sp. | reverse complement strand
GAAAACCAAATCCCCCAAAAAAGAAAGAAGGTCGAAAAATGAGGAAGTACAAACAGGTCAAGGAAAAGAAGATCACATATTCTTTGGACGAATGGAAAGTCATTGAGGAACGTGCCGCCTTGGTTATGATGAAAACGGGAACATACATCAAGCGTATATCCGTTGACGGGCAGATCAATTTTTATGGCGTTGGAGATATAACTCAGGTGATGAACGCTCTCCGAATTATCGGAGGAAATATCAATCAGATTGCCAAGAAAGCAAATGAAACCCATAGCGTTAATGCTAATGACGTGGAAAAATTACAAAAGGAGGTCGATGCCTTATCCCGTACCTTAAGTCGATCATTATTCACAGCACAGTCCAGAGCAGCCTAACCTATATACTCAATCCCGAAAAGACTGACGACCTTATCTTCACCAATGCCATGAACTGCATACCCGACCCAAGATGTGCTTATCTGGCAATGAAGCTTGTCTACGAACAATTTTCGGGAAACAAATTTGGCGAGCCACCGTCCAAGAACGGTAAAGCCAAAGTGAAAGCCATTCACTACATTCAGTCGTTTGACCCAAATGACAACATCTCGCCAGAACTTGCTCATAAGATAGGCAGAACTTTTGCGCGTAAGGCGTTCGGAGATAATTGCCAAATCGTTATAGCGACCCATGTGGATAAAAAGCATATCCATAACCACTTTATAATAAATGTCTATGGAATTGATGGACAGAAATTCAATGACAACCTTACCACAAGAAAAAATCTCCGCGAAATATCCGATAGGGTATGCCTTGCTTTTGGAATTAAACCTATCGAACCGAAACAGGGAACGCCAAATATCGACCACAGCGAATGGGAACATAAGCAGCGTGGCACATCATGGAAAGAAAAAATCCGTAACGAGATCGACAGGCTCATACAAAAAGTTAAGAACATTGACGAGCTTCTTGCCGAATTAGAGTACCTCGGCTATACGGTCAAGCGCAGCAAATATATTTCGGTCAAGGCTCCCGATCAGCAAAGAGCGGTTCGCTTGAAAACGCTGGGCGAGGACTACACAGTCGAGCAGCTCGCTTCAAGAATTTTGTGGCGTGATGTTGGAGCAGGAATTACCGATTCGTGCGAAAGTTCAGCCTTGCGAGATAAGTATTCGGAAACCGTCAGTGGAATTCAAATGGTAGCCGAAAATCACCCATCGCTTGAACAGCTCGGAATAATGCTCTTGGTTATAAATCGCGACCGCTTGCAGAGTATCGGAGAAGTCGAGGGTAAGATCAGAATCCTGAAACAAGAACTTGAAAGAATGAGGCAGGAGGTAAACACCATGAAAACCAAATGCAATTTATTGAAAAGTCTTGAAGCACAAGCGGAAGAATATTTCGCGCTTATGGACAAACCCACGCTCACGGCAGAGGAGCAACTTCGCGTAAATATGTATCGGGAAACGCTAACACAGCAGAACATCAACAGCCATTCCGATTATGACTATCTTAAAAAGGTTATTTCCGAAATGGAACAGAAATCCGAACCTGTCAAAGCATATTATAATAAGTGCGCCGCGCTTTTGAAGGAGTATTCAGACATCTCCACCACATATAACGAAATATCGCAGGGAGATTACATCTCTAAAATCATTGAACAGCAACGGAAGAAGGACGAGTCGCGAACTCGTCCTCAAAGATAATTTGTCGAAAAATCGACGGAAAGGAGAAAGATGATCAGAAATGTACAACCAACGACCACCGTAGCAACGGCAAACAGCAAGCCGTCCGAATATCATTTCGGAAAGACGACCTATATTGTTAATTCAATATTCGCGGATAATTCCTCAAAGAACATTGAACAAATCGTCAAGCATTTGGTGCTGAATGAAGTTGAAGATAACGAAAAAAATATCGCGGCTTAATAAAAAACAGTAGACAAATCGGAACGCTTATGGTATAATTATTATAGCGTTCCGACTGTCGGAAAGGTAGGTCACAATGAAAAGACAGTCAAATGAAAATAAGATCCCGGCACTCTACTGCCGTGTGAGCCA
>CAYPWI010000483.1:0-2041 GCA_964414395.1 uncultured Ruminococcus sp. | reverse complement strand
TCGCCGAGCAGGAGCATCAGCGGCGCGATTATGCCGATACACAGCGCGAAAACCGTCGTCAGAAAAAGCTCCAGCAGCTTGAAGATGATTATGACCACGCGCACCGCGCCTTCGCCTTGATCTTTTATAAAGAAAAAGCGGGTCTCGCGGGTCTTCTTTGGTGTTTTTTCGGTTGCTTTCTTCGATGATAGCTTTACGTTCTTTCGCATAACTTCCCCCATTGAATCAACTATCAATTGTCAATTGTCAATTATCAATTTTCAATTTTTATAGTTCCAGCGGTCGATGCCCGCCTTGCGCATCGCCCCGAATATCCGCATTTTTACGCCCTTGTCCTCGTGTTCTAGCCTGTCTAAAAGTTCCTTGGCGGTCTGGCGGGCGGTGTGCTTGTCGGCGGGGCATTTGGATTCTACGATCTCGAAGTTGTTTCTTCGAGCACACGAAGCCACGGCGTATTCAGGCGCGAATACCAATGGTCTTATCACGGTGATGTCCTTGCGCGAGAGATAGGAGATCGGCGCGAAGCAGCCTATTCTTCCCTCGTGAAGAAGATTCATCACGAATGTTTCTATAGCGTCGTCATTGTTGTGACCGAGTGCAAGCTTGTTGCAGCCCATAGACTTTGCCGCGTCGTGGAGCGCCCCGCGGCGCATCTTGGCGCAGAGCGAACAGGGGCTCGTTTCGTGCCGCACGTCAAAGACGATCTCCGCGATGTCGGTGCGCACAAGCTTGAATTCCACGTCAAGCTGTTCGCAGAGCCGTTCCACGGGGGAATAATCCCCGTCCTCTTTGTTAAAGCGCGGGTCAAGCGAGATCGCCGTTATTTCGTACTTCTTTTCGTAGAAGCGGCGCATTTTCGCAAGTCCCGCCAAGAGAACAAGGCTGTCCTTACCGCCCGAAACGCCGACGGCTATTCTGTCGCCGTCCTCGATGAGATCGAATTCCTGACAGGCGCGGCGGATATACCCTAATATCTTTTGCATATTACTGTCCCTTATACGGTTCTTTGCCGTCAAGCGTCCTGAATGAGAACTCGCCGTTCTCGAAAATAAGATAGCTGTGCGGGGTATTCTCTTTTGGGAGCGCCACTGAGCCGCAGTTTAAACAGCGTATGCCGTTTACGGTCACGTCTTTGGGAATGTGCGTGTGTCCGTTTATCATGACCGCACCGGCTTTCAGCGGCGGCAGGTTCTCGGGATTACAGTGATGCCCGTGTGAGAGGAATATCTCCGCGCCGTCCGCGTAAACGAGCGCGCTGTCCGACAGGACGGGGAATTCCAATACCATCTGATCTACCTCGGTATCACAGTTCCCGCGAACGCACAGCAGTTCGTCCTTGACGGCGTTCAGCAGTGTGATGACCTTCTTGGGCGCGTGACCCTCGGGGAGGTCGTTGCGCGGACCGTGATAGAGGATATCCCCGAGAAGACACAGCTTCTCCGCCTTTTCATTTCGGTAAGCTTCCAGCATTTTCTCGCACCACAGCGCCGAGCCGTGGATATCCGACGCGAACATTATTTTCATAATCAGCCCCCCATAAAACGCATAACAAGTTCCGTAACGAAAACCCCGCCGCAGGCGCAGACGGCGACGGTCAGAAGCCCGCGCTCGAAGAACGCCAGCACCACCGCGACCACAAAGCCCGCAACAGCGCTTATAAGCCCGCCGGAGCTTGAGAACACCGCCGGTATCGTCATTGCCGACAACACAGCATACGGAACGTAATAGAGAAAATTCATCACGAATTTGGATTTTATCTTCTTGCGGAACGCGGCGAGCGGCAGCATCCTGATCAGATAGGTCACCAGAGCCATTACCGCGACGCTCCAGAACAGGTAAACAGTGTTATTTATCTCATTCATTGACGCGCTCCTCCTTTATCTCGCGGGGGAATATAAGCGCGCCCGCAGCGGCGGCGATCACCGTGCAGATTATGATCGAGATGCCGCTTGAGATCCGGCTGAAGATCGGCACATAGCTGATAACGCAGCTGAGCGCCGCCGCCAGAAGCACCGTGAACAGCACTCCGCGCGACTTCTTT
>CAYPWI010000482.1:0-2042 GCA_964414395.1 uncultured Ruminococcus sp. | reverse complement strand
TCTCGGCGAACGCCAAGGATCTCAGCGACACCATAGAGAGCGAGGGCAGGATAGAAACGCTGCTCAAGGCGCAGGGATTTGCCGACGCGCTGTGCTATCTCAGTGACAACGGAGCTAATATCATAGTCAAGACCGACGGGCTCGACGCGGTTGGCGCGGCGAAGATCAAATCGACGCTGCTCTCCGAGGTCGACGTGGCGAGCGACAGCATTACGATCGTAGAAGTGAAATGATCTTCCGCCCTCTTTCTCCGTTTGGGAGAATGGGGGCATTTTTTCTCTTGACTTTGCGGCTTTTTAGTGATACAATAAAGTTAAGTATTATGGCGCTTCCGATCCGCGGGCGCGGGGGCATGGAAAAGGCAGCACCCGAATGAAGCATTATTTCCCGTACTATGAGGTGAATTATTCTTGAAAAAAGAAAAGAAGTATCAAGTTCCCAAAAAAGGCGCAAAATTCCGCAAAGCCAATATTATTTACATATGCTCTATCGTTACTATGTTCGCGGCGATCGGCACGGCGGTGCTGATAATTCCGAGAAACGCCGCTGTGCAGAATGTTCCCGGGGCTGTTATTTCCTCACGGAGCAGCTCGTCTTCAAGGCGCTCGTCGAAAAGCTCCCGACCCGAGATCAGACCTATAGTAAGCTCCGGATATTCGGAGGGCAGCTCCTTAGATATCGGCTCATCGGAGGATTATTCCGCGATCATCGGTTCCTCGGAAACGAGTTTTTTTAGCAGCTCCGAGACGATGATCTCCTCGGAGAACATTTCTTCGGCGGCTGTCGTCAGTTCTTCCGAGCCACCTGTTGTTTCCGTGTCCGTGTCGGCAGCTTCTTCCGAGCAGACCGAAAAACCGCCCGTTATACCCTCGGGGTCTAACAGCACGATCCCGCCCGCGGATATTCCCGTAAATACGAGCGGAAGCACTTCCTTCGTCAACGGCATAGCAATTGTGGGAACGCGCGCTATGGCACTGTACGGCGGAAACCCGTCGGCGTTCGTGACATACGCCAACGCGATAAATAAGTATAAAGAAGCCCTGCCCGACGTTAATGTTTACTGTATGCTCATTCCCACCGCCTGCGAGTTTTACGGCTCGGCAGAGGTGAATTCCCGCTGCGCCAGCCAGCGGGAGCATATGAACATCGTCATAAATAATCTCAAGAATATAAAGTCCGTGAACGCTTATTCCGCGCTGGCGGCGCACATCGATGAGGATATTTATCTCCGCACCGATCACCATTGGGCGGCGCTGGGTGGATATTACGCGGCGCGGGAATTCGCCAAGGCGGCTGGCGTGCCGTTCCTGCCTCTTTCGGATTATAAAGAGCGCGTAAACACGGGCTATGTCGGCACGATGGCGGGCTATACGAATAACAGCCCCCTTATCGTGAACTACTCCGAAAACTTCGTCTATCACGTTCCTCAGACTGTGGACTGGGAGACGACCTACTATAACTTCAAGCTCTCGGGCAGCAAGGTGACGGGCGTTGACGCGCCGATGAACGCGGCGTTCTTCCTCAATTACGGCGATAACCGCGGCGACAATTACTGCACCTTTATGGGCGGCGACGCGAAGATCGTTCACGTGAAAACGAGCACCAAAAACGGCAGAAAGCTTGCTATTTTCAAAGAGAGCTTCGGCAACCCCATTCCCGGGTATCTCTTCGGCTCGTTTGAGGAGATCTTCGTGCTTGACGAGCGCTATTTCCCGTATAACGCCATAGATTACATCAAGAAAAACGGCATAACCGATCTGCTTTTCGCCAACAACACCACGGGCGCGGGCAATACCTCTATCTCCGCGCATATCGACGAGAACAGAACGCAGGCTAACAGCAATTTTTAAATCGTTTGAAGTGAATAAAGGTGGGCTGTAAAAAAAAAGCCCCTTTTTGTTAGTTCAGTCAAATATAATACTAATTCTCAATTAAAAGTGGACAAAATATTTTAATGAAAAGAAGGCGCATATAAAAAGCAAGGCAGTCAGATAAACGCGTGAACGGCTTACGCCGCCTATATTTCGGATAAAGCAGTCGGT
>CAYPWI010000481.1:0-2053 GCA_964414395.1 uncultured Ruminococcus sp. | reverse complement strand
GAGGAACTTCCGCTGTTTCTGAACGCTGAAACCCTCGCAAAACTGCTTGGCGTTTCGGTGTCGAGCAGCTACGAATTGATGCACGAGAAGGGATTCCCGGCGATCAGAATAGGCTCTCGATTAGTCGTTCCCAAAGAGAAACTACAACGCTGGATAGACGAGAAAACGGAGAAGTGAGGCAAGAATTTGAACAGAAAATTCCCAAAGCGCGACCCGATCAAGGACTACTTCCCGCTTCCAAACGAGATTTTTTATCTCGGACTTTCACACGGGGAAATCGCCGTTTACGCATACTTACTTTACCGAGAGAACCGAAACACATTCCAATGTTATCCGAGCTACAAGACCATAGGCAAGGCGCTTGGAATGTCCCGAAACACAGTCAGCAAATACGTTCGGCTGCTCGAGGAACGGGAGCTAATAACCACAGAGCGAACCAGCGTTTTCACAAAGGAAAACAAAAAGCTGAACGGAAATCTGCTCTACACGATACTTCCGATAGAGCAGGCAAAGCAGTATTTTCACAAGCAGTAGCTTGAAATTCTTGACTGTGCGATAGCCGAGGATAAGCAAAGAAAGCGAATAGAGAAACTCAAACTGAAACCCGATAGCCAAGCCGTTTGACGAATGGTAGGGGCAAAAACTGCAGATATTATTCTAAAGCAGGACAAAGCGAGGGGTCTGCAAGCTGCCCCCTTGCGGGTCACATCGGACGGCAGAGCCGACCGTTGGAGCATTTTGAAGAAAAAAGATACCTGTAAAAAGGCGGTCTCACGGGAAAGGAGCAAAATGGAGAAAACAGCAATCAGGTTCGATCCCGAACTCAAGGCGCAAATACAAAACATGATGGGAGAAGCTAACGCTACATCAATGGCAGACTTCGTGCGCCAAGCCACCGAATTCTACATAGCGTACTTGCGGCAAAAGAAAAGCATAAATTTTCTCGCTCCGTTGCTTTCGCAGACGATCAAGAATGAGATTGAAAGTGTTGAGAATAACATTTCATCAATGCTCTACAAACTGGCGGTGGAGCAGGGGATCATAAATAATATCGTCGCCTGCTACAACGGCGTAAGTGATGAAACGGTCGGAGAACTCCGCGAGATGTGTTCCAGAGAGATAGCCGAAAACAACGGCATCATCACTTTTGAGGAAGCAAAGCGCATCCAGAACTCGGAGGACGAATAATGCCAAAACTTATTTGTACGAGCAGATACATCAAGAATTCCAAAACTAAGAACGCCGGTAACCTCATAAAATACATGGGAACGCGCGAGGGCGCAGAGAAGCTGCCGAACGGTTATGATAACTCTTCCGCCACGCAAAAGCAACATAGCTTGATATGCGATCTGCTTGAAGCCTACCCGCCCATGTGGGAGTACCCGGAATTCAAAAAGTACACGGCAGAGTGTTCCAAAGGCGCAGCAACAGAGTGCATAAACGTTGTCATGGAGCGCAACGCCGATCAGATAAAGAACGTGAAAAAGTTGGTTTCATATATGGCGGAGCGCCCGGGAGTTTACAAGATCGGCAAGCACGGTTTGTTTTCTCAAACAGATGACAAGATCGATCTGGAAAAGGTGTGCGATGAGGTCGCCAATCACGAAGGAGTTATTTGGACTCATGTCGTGAGCCTTACAAGAGAAGATGCTGAACGGCTCGGATATAATAACGCGAAGGCGTGGCGTGATCTCGTCCGCAGGAATGCTATACAGATCGCCGAGGCACATAAGATACCGATCTCGAAAATGAAATGGTATGCGGCATTCCATAACACCACGCACCACCCGCACATTCATCTGGTGGTGTATTCGGAGAATGTCAAGCACGGCTACTTGACGAAAAAGGGAATAGACAGCTTGCACAGCATATTTGCAAACGATATATTTCGCAACGAGATGTATCACCTCTTTACACTTCAAACTCAGATGAGGAATGAGGTAAAGGCGGCAGCAAATCAAAAGATCGAAGAACTGCTCCAACGCTCCACCCAATCTACTCCATGCAGTGAAAATATGTTTTTCCTTATCTCGCAACTTTCCGAGCAACTCAA
>CAYPWI010000480.1:783-2064 GCA_964414395.1 uncultured Ruminococcus sp. | reverse complement strand
TTGGCGGACTGGTAGACGGTATGTTCAATGTCGGAGGTGTATGATGGAAGTTTTTACTACATATATCCTGCCCATACTGATCTTTGCCGTAATAGGCGGCGCGGCGGGCGGATTGTTGGTTCTCGGAACCAAGTTCTTCGCGGTGGAGACCGACGAGACCGTCTCTAAGATCCAGGAAGCGCTCCCGAACGCCAACTGCGGCGCTTGCGGATATTCCGGCTGCGAGGGCTACGCGAAGGCTGTGGCGGCGGGAGAAGCTCCCAACAACAAATGTAAACCCGGCGGCGCTGCCGCGGCTAAGGCAATAGCCGCGATCATGGGTCAGGAAGCGCTGGAGACCGAAAGGGAAGTCGCTTACGTCCGCTGCAACGGCTGCAAGGACGCGACGGAAGAGCGCTATATGTTCATAAGCACTCAGTCCTGTTCCGCGACGGAGCGTTTCTACAACGGCAAGGGCGTATGCCGCACGGGCTGTGACGGTCTGGGCGACTGCGCGGCGGTCTGCCCCGAGCACGCCATCTGCATAGTGAACGGCGTGGCGGTGGTCAATGAGGATAAGTGCGTAGCATGCGGAAAGTGCGTGGCAACTTGCCCCAATCACCTGATCGTTATTCGTCCCGCGAAGCAGAAGGTCGACGTTCGCTGCTCGTCGAAGGATCCCGGTAAGGTTGCAAAGGATCTCTGCAAGAACAGCTGCATAGGCTGCAAGATCTGCGAGAAGAAGTGCCCGAACGGTGCTATCACCGTAAACGACAATCACGCGACGATCGATTATTCCAAGTGCACCAACTGCGGAGTATGCGCGGCGGCGTGCCCGAGAAAGTGCATAGAGCTTAGAAAGTAATTTTTCACTTTAATAATGAGAGCCTTGCGGCGACGCTTGGCTCTTTCTTTTTTATAGCCGCTCATATTGCGAGGTCTCGAATAATGATAATTATATCTTACAAAATAGACGATAATACTTGACAAATGAAAAATAATGTGGTATAATGTTCAAAAAGCGTGAAATATGCTTAGTTTACAAAGATCCGGAGGTTAGATCAGTCATGAATGAAACTTGCAATGTTTGCGGTACGCCATTGGTAAACGGGGTTTGTCCGAATTGCTCGAACGCGCAGGCTCAATATCAGCAGCAGAATGTGCAGTATCAGCAGCCCGACTCGCAGTACCAGCAGACTTATCCGCAGTATCAGCAGCCCGACGCGCAGTATCAGCAAGCTTATCCCCAGTATCAGCAGCCCGACGCGCAGTATCAGCAAGCTTATCCCCAGTATCAGCAGC
>CAYPWI010000480.1:0-683 GCA_964414395.1 uncultured Ruminococcus sp. | reverse complement strand
CCGATGCGCAGTATCAGCAGACTTATTCGCAGAATCAACAGTCGGACGCGCGATATCAGCAGCCTTACCAGCAGTATGAGCAGTCCGCTCCTCAGTACGAGCAGCCCATTCCTCAGTATGAGCAGCCCGCCCCTCAGTACGAGCAATCCACTCCTCAGTACGAGCAGCCCGCTTCTAAGCATGAACAGCCCGTTCCGCTGTTTCGTGAGACGGAGTATGATGAGCCCGAAACAGACAGCGGTGACAATAAGAGAATAAAAAAGCTGTTTATGAACCCCAATGAGAAGTTCATATGCGCTCTCGGAAACAACTACTTACAGAGTTTTCTCGCCGGCGGGTTTGTCAGCAAGGCTTTTGCTGTCGTAAGCGATAAACGTGTTTATTTCAGAGGAAAATCCTTGGAAAAAGGGGAAAAGGCTTTAAGATTCAACAGGGTGACATCTATGGTGGATCTGAAAGATGTTACGGGAACCGAAACCAGAACCGTTAAAAATATCGGCTACTTGGTGAAAGCGTATGTTCTTTTTGGTATAGCATTGGTCTCAGGGCTTTTTCACTTTATGGTCTGGAATTCGCCCGATTTCCTCTTTGTTCTTATGTGGATAGCCTTGGGATTTGGTTTATTGTTTTTATTATTGTATTTCATTAAAAAGAAGACATTGCTGACGATTATGTTCGGCGGC
>CAYPWI010000479.1:0-2067 GCA_964414395.1 uncultured Ruminococcus sp. | reverse complement strand
GGACGCTTTATATCAGCGTCAAAGGGGAAAGCCTCGTGAAAAGCACTCGGAGCTTGTTATGCCGGAGGATCATAACGAATTTACGGAAAAAGCAAAATTGTCCGCGGCAAAGCTTCTTAATAAACACTATGGAATGGAACGAATAAATAAATTCGTGTCAAATTTGCTTGGAGAAAATGAGAGCGTGTCAATAGAATCCGACCAAATAACCGATGATGAAAGCTTTGTTATAGCTTTGTTGTCTGTGGCACATTCAAAAAGCAAGCTAAGCGAATATAATGTGGAGATCGGGGAAGACTCGCGATCTGCCAACGAATATGACAGATATGAAATTCCCCGCATAATCTATACACGGAGGAAAAAGAAATGAGCTGGACAGAGTTTGAGTCATTGAGTCAAAAAGATCGCGAAGAATTCACCCGCTGCTGTGCGTATATTATGGCTAAAACATATGTTCCGCGCGATACGCCGAATATGACGATGTCGAAAGAGTATTCTTTTATACAAAGAATGTTCCCATTGTTTGAGGAATACCTTGCCATAAGCGGCTGGAAGATATATTTGGATAGAATGTTGGCGGTAATATATGTTCGCAATACTGAGGGATATAATAAATTGCGGTTGGACAAGCTGACAACTCTGATAATTATTACAATGCGTCTGATCTTTGAGGAAAAGCGTATGGACGGCGGCACATTAAACGCGGGGCTTGTTACAGTCGGTGAACTTCTGGCAAAGATGATAAACGAGTTTTCGCTGTTACCAAGGAAGCCCAATAACAGGGAACTAAGGGAGTCGCTCAGGACATTGGAACAGCATAATATAATTTATAAAATGAGCGATAACTATGACGACCTGGAATGTAAGATAAAAATTCTGCCGTCAATAGCCGTGGCGATCCCAAATGACAGATGCAGAACGGTCTATGAGAAACTTCGCGCCGAAGAAGAGGAGAACATCGATGAAAACGATGACGAAAGTTCAGCTGATTAACTGGCATTATTTTTCAAACGAGTTAATATCTTTTAAAAATATAAATTTCCTGACCGGCACGAACACCGCGGGAAAATCAACGATCATTGACGCGCTCCAGGTGGTGCTTACGGGAGAAACGCGCAGTGTGTATTTCAATCGAGCGGCGGGGAAAAAATCCGAGCGTACATTTAAGAGCTATCTGATCGGAACTATGGGCGATGATATCGTTAAGGGAGTTCAAAGCCTGCGCGGCGATAAGGATTTCAGCAGCTATATCGTTGCCGAGTTTTATGATGATGTCAAGAATACATCTTTTTGCCTGGGAATGGTCGCGGACGTTTATTCCGACGGCGGCGATATTGCTAAAAGATTTTTTATTTTGGATGACAGCCTTGCGGAACTCAGATTTATCGAAAACGGAAAAACTATCGACAGCAGGACGTTTATCAACCGTGCAAGGTCAAATTACACAGAGCGGCATTTCCATTGTTATGACACCGCGGAGCAGTATCGAAACGCTGTTCTTGTCAGAACCAATGTCCATGATACAAAACTGTTCCCGCTTTTAAGGAAAGCCATATCATTTGAACCTATCAATAATATCGAACAATTCATCACGGAAAATATATGCGACGCCGATAACAATATCAACATAGATGAAATGCTTGATGAAGTGCGAAGCTATCAGGCTACCGAAAATGAAGCAAAAGAAACTCAGAAACGGTTGGAAAAGCTTGAGGTCATTCATAATAAATTCAGTGAGATCGAAAATCTGCGCAAGCGCGAGAAGCTTCAAAGCTTTTTCGTGGATAACGCAAAACTATGTGACGCCGCGGAGCAACTTGACTCGACACGTTCACTCCATGCGGAGCTTCAAAACGAACTGAACGCTCTTAACGCGGAAATAAGTACGCTTGAACAGAAAAACATCGATCTTGACCGCGAGCTTCCCGCGCTAAGGGAAGAGCACGATTGCCTTGTCAGGGAGAGCAAACGTGATGTTCTTGAATACATGGAAAAAGCCAAAAAGGACGAGATAGAATCTGCGGGTAAGAAAATCTCCGAATTGGTGACCAAAACAGTTAATGACTC
>CAYPWI010000478.1:0-2068 GCA_964414395.1 uncultured Ruminococcus sp. | reverse complement strand
TGCGTTACAAAGCGAGATCTTATTATTTATAACAGCGTCAATTACGGCACTGCCCGTATTCACTCCCACATTCGTAGAATTGATCTTCTCATCAACAATGCGTTCAATGTATTCCTTAGCCTTAAGAGGTTTTTCATCTGAGATAAGTTCCGCGGCGGTCATCAGATAATGTTTCATATCGTGCTTTATGGTCTTGACTTCGGAATAACGCTCCCGAATTTCAACAGCAAGTCTTTCCTGCGCGGAAATGTTTGCTTTCAACAGGTCATATTCCTCTTTCGTGATATTGTCGCGCTGTATTTTATTCATAATTATATAGAGCAGTATATTTAACACACCGATCAAAATAAAGATCAGTAAAAACAGCGGGGAAGTCTTGGGCTGTTCTCGTGAAATATTCCACAAAAGTGTGGATATTAAAAAAGAGATCAAAAAACAGGACAATTGAAGTACCCACTGAGATCCGCTAAGGGAATGATATCGCCTTTGCTTTATTTTGATCACTATTTCACAGGCAAAAAAGAACAATGCCTTGGAAAAAAATAAAGCAGGTATTCTCAAAGTACCACCCGGCATGACCTCTGTTCTATCGCCTTCGGCGATAGAAGTAAATACAGCGATCACAACCAGATTTATTGGCAGCGCTGTTATGGTCGGTATAACAGAAACCAAGACCTTTTCCCATATTGTACCTTTCATAAACACAAATGTGTAAGTTAAGAAAATAAGCAGCATAATACCAATAGACACATTTTCAAATCCGTTGATCTGACTTAACAGCACGTCATTTACTGCAAACAAAACATAGAAAACGATCGTTTTAAGCCACTTCATTTTTTCGTTTTTAAAGCCAAGATATCCGTTACATATCCTGACAAAAATGCAACATTCCAAAAGTGAAGCCAAAATTTCAACAAACTCATTCATAGCGTACTCCGTATCAATTTTTTAAATTTTTCTTTTACAGTATCTACTTTATATCGGCTAAGCGGGATCGTTGTTTTATCATCAAGAACCACCTGACCTTTTTCTATTGAAAAAATGTACTTGCAGTTGACCAGATAGCTTTTATGAGTTCTGACAAAGTCAAATTCGTCAAGCTGTTTTTCGAAATCGGAAAGACTTCCGTAACACTCCAAAGGTTCACCGGTTTTAAGGTAAACGTTCAGCCAATGCCCGTAAATCTCGATATACATCACATCGGCGAGGTCAACAAATGTTTCGCCTGTTTTGGTTTGCAAAGCAAATTTACTGTTTAAAGACATCTTATTGGTTTCGTATATAACAGACTCCAAGGTTTCCGTAAGTTCATTGGCAAGGTATGTTTTTCTGATAAATCTGAACGGACGAAATTTTAGGGAAGAATAGACAAGTTCGTCATGTGATGTAACAAAAATTATAAGCGTCGTTCTGAGAGTATTCATCTGTTCGGCTATCTCAAACCCACCTATCTCGGGCATATCTATGTCAAGGAAAACCACATCAAACGGTTCCGCCTTTTCCGCGTCCAGAAATGCCATTCCCGAAGTAAACTTTAAGATTTGAGTTTCCGCGCCCTGTCGCTTGAATTCCGCTGAGATATGCTCGTAAAGATAGTCCAGCATAGCAGGTTCGTCGTCACATATTGCCGCTCTGATCATCGTGGCTGCCCTCCCTTATCTCTTACTTATTTATAAATATATTAGCATATAATTGAATAAAAGTCAAGAACATAAAAACAAAATTTGTCGGGTATTGGCTCTACGCAGAGGCACTTGCAGCCATGATGTTCGCACTTAACCACAAAAAGAAATAACGCTATACCCGAACAACAGTGATGCTGTTCGGGTATTCTGCTTGGTCAAGTCTTTCGTTCATTAGCGATCAAAATCCCCATTGAACTCCGGCACCACGTCTATCCCGCCGTCCTCATCGTTGTAGACCTTGACCTCTTTCAGCAAATTTAGCAAGTTAACGTACAATAGATTATCTAACTTAGCAGTTCGAGAGTGCTTTTTAGGGTATCGCGCTTCACGAACTTACAAAATGTTTCGCAAAATCACTTATATTGGGCAAAATATATTTTTAT
>CAYPWI010000477.1:0-2068 GCA_964414395.1 uncultured Ruminococcus sp. | reverse complement strand
GCGAGGTAGTGGTCGTGGGGATGGTAGACCGCTGCGAGATCTGGGATAAGGCTTCCTGGGAGGAATACAATAATAACACCACTCCCGAGGATGTTGCCGCAATGGCGGAGGAGCTTGGAATTTAATGGAATTTCGGCATACGACGGTGCTGCTTAAGGAAACGGTGGACGGCGCGTTTGGGGACCCACAGGGCGTTTACGCGGATCTCACCACGGGCGGCGGCGGTCACAGTCTGGAGCTGGCAGGGAGGCTCTCGGGGGGGAGACTGATCTGCTTCGACCAAGACAAGGAAGCTATAGAGGCTGCCGGGGAGCGGCTTCGCGGTTATCCGGTGACATTCGTGAGAAGGAATTTCAGAGAGCTTAGCGACGCTCTGGACGAGCTCGAAATCGAAGCCCTCGACGGCATCATAGCCGATTTGGGCGTGTCGTCGCATCAGCTCGACGACGCGGAACGGGGCTTCTCGTTCCACAACGACGCGCCGCTCGATATGAGAATGAGCGGCGAGGGTTTTTCCGCGCGGGATCTGGTGAACGAATATTCGTTCGATGAGCTGCGCAGGATATTGTACGAATACGGAGAGGAGAAATTCGCTCCGAAAATAGCGGACGGAATTATCAAGGCACGGGAAGTTTCCCCGATAGAAACAACGGGGCAGCTTGCCGAGATCATTAAAAACAGCGTGCCGGCGGCGTATCGGCGGGAGAAAAATCCCTGCCGAAAGAGCTTCCAGGCGATACGCATCGAAGTAAACGGCGAGTTGGACGCGCTCGACAAGGCGCTGTCCGATGGATTTTCCCGCCTCAAGATCGGCGGGAGGATGGCGGTCATCACGTTCCATTCGTTGGAAGACAGGATAGTGAAGAACCGCTTTAAGGAATTCTGCACGGGCTGCACCTGCCCGCCCGAATTTCCGGTATGCGTCTGCGGCAAGCTCCCGAGGGGACGGCTGCTGACCAAGAAGCCCATAACGCCGAGCGCCGAGGAGCTCGCGGAGAACCCGCGCAGCCGCAGCGCGAAGCTGAGGGTCATCGTAAAAATCAGAGACTGAGCGGGCAAATTTGAAAAAAGCGGAGGGGAATTCCGCGCCTGCTTGATATTTATGACTTTTGAAAATAAAGGGGGAGGATCGACATGGACTTTATAACCGATAACACCAATCTTGCGTATGACTTGTCGCGCTTTGACACGACGGAAAGGGATCGCCGCGAAAAGGAGCGCCGCGAGAATGAAAAGAGCAAAATTCATCTCGCGCCGCAGATATCGCTCTCGAAGAGCGGTTCCAAGGTCAAGCTCGTGGCGGTGGTAGCCGTGTTTTTCGCGGCGCTGCTTGGGGTCACCTACTGCAACGCCAAGAGCGACGACTCGGCGAGAGCGGTGATAGAACAGCAGTCCGTGCTCGCCTCCGCTATGGACGACAACGTTATGCTCCGGAACAAGCTTGACGCTGTCGCGAATATAGGCTACTGCGAGACTTACGCTACCGAGACGCTGGGAATGACCAAGGTCAATCCCACGCAGAAGAAATACATCGTCGTAAACACGGAGGATCTTATCAAGGTCGAGGAAGAACAGCCCGCGGGCTTTGTGGAGACTATCAAGAACTGGTTTGATTCCGTGATGGAATATCTTGGCGTCTGACGGCATAATATAAGGGTGAACAAGCCCTCAACTCTCCTCCCTCACCTTTTCGGTGAGGGGGGAAAAGCCGGCGGAATATCTTAAGGCAGCGGCGCTGCCCCTATTTGACAGCAAGGTCGGCGCAAGACGGCTTTGCTTTTTTGATTTTATTGGAGGAGAGAATTTTGGCGAAAGAACCGAACGCTTTTGTCCGCGTTATAAAGAAGTTCTTCGCGTTCCTGAAAAGAAAGGACGACGAGGAAGTCAACAAGAAGCCGATAATCGGCTACCGCGGCAGACAGGCTATCATTCTCACGGTATTTGTGGGATTTGCGGTGTTTATCGGAGTAAATCTGGTGAAGTTCACCGTGGTGGAAGGCGAGATGTGGCGGCAGAAAGCCAACAATCAACATATGATGCGCACCGACATAAAGGCGCAGCGCGGCAC